>CAZNVQ010000107.1:0-2045 GCA_964576425.1 uncultured Flavipsychrobacter sp.
TTTTCGAAACCGTAGAATGGACCAAAGCATTTAGATTGATACATTAATAAAAGTTACTATTTTGTATTGTTTTGATTAATACGCATTAATACAATATATCACATTTTAAACTCAATCACAAAATTGGTTCTTACAAATTACCTTGTTTACTTCAAGGTTTCAATTTCCTGTCCTAATGGATTTAATTCAAGATATCAGAACCGAACTAAAAACACTTGCTAACGATCAAACCAAAGCGGCAGCACAACGATATTTCAAAGAAGGAATTCAGCTTTATGGCATTAAAACGCCCGTTGTTCGTGCCTTGTCAAAGAAGTATTACCAATTGGTAAAGCAAGAATCCAAAGAAATCATATTTCAATACTGTGAAGAATTTTGGAAAAGTGGCATGCAGGAAGAAATAGTTTTCGCCACTGATTGGGCCTACGCTCAACGCAAAAAGTTTGAAACCAAAGATTGGGCTTTATTTGAAAATTGGGTGATGAACTACGTAAAAAATTGGGCTACATGCGATGGACTGTGCAACCATATTATTGGCAGTTTTGTGGATCGATTTCCAGAGCGATTAGCCACCCTGAAAGCATGGACTCAGTCGCCAAACATTTGGGCAAGAAGAGCGGCAGCAGTTACTTTGATTGTGCCTGCAAAGCGAGGAAAATTCTTGAAGGATATTTTTGAAATTGCCACCTTGCTCCTACACGACAAAGAAGACTTGGTGCTAAAAGGTTATGGCTGGATGCTAAAAGAAGCAACAAAAACATACGAAGAAGAAGTTTTTGAATTTGTTTGTGCTCACAAAAATTCTATGCCTCGAACAGCTTTAAGATACGCCATTGAAAAAATGCCTAAGGAAAGGAAAGCAATAGCTATGGCGAAGTCATGAAACAAAACAACCGATTAATAATGTAGCGTTGAAAAGTTTCCATTAAGTAACCATCCGTCCATTTTTTTATTACTGATTATCAAATAATTTTGTTGCCTGCTGAAGCAAAGCGCAACTCCTTTGTTTCAGGCAAATCGAGGAGTTGAAAAAAACAATAAAAATTCAAATAAAATAGACTGTTCACTGTATGAAAAAAGAGTATGCTTCTAAATTGATATTAAAGAATAATATAAAAAAACATACTCTTTATTTTATTTTAATACTTACGTTCTTTCAATCTTGTAGCCAACCTAAAAAAGAGGAAATGATTGTGCATCATTGGCAAGCCGTTGCGATGGAAAGTCCGATGATGACCGAAGAATTCGATAGATTGAAACAAATGATGGACACGATTGGCATCAACAATACTCCTGAACAAAATCAATTGTTTTATGGCATGAGCAATATGGATAGTTTCAGGGCGGTGAAAAAACAAGAGATTGCCATGGCACTGCAACAACAAGAGGAAGAAATGAAAACCACTTTTTTGGAGTTCAATAAAAACGGAATTGCCTACCTGCAGTTTGGTGGTCAGCCCGACACAGTTGGTTGGTCGTTCGACGACAATGGGCTGTTGGTTTTGGACGAAGCGAAGGTAAAAGGAGTGGGCAATAAAATTAAAATGACTGTAATTGGTTTGACCAACGATACATTAAAAATCCAATATGACGAAAATGGGTATCACAGTATTGCCACTTTCGTAGCTGAAAAATAAGTTTTCTTTTATTTCACTCAAAAAAAGAACCTGCAAAAGGGATTAAAATTTAATGCAAGTTTGGCTGCTTGCTTTTTACTTGTATTGATTACATTTGCAGTTCGTATAACAAAATTTTATGGCTACTACAGCAGACATTAGAAATGGAATGATTATCAAATTAGACGATGGTTTGTATTCCATTGTTGAATTTGGTCAAAACAAAACCGCTCGTGCCGCAGCAAAAGTTTGGGCAAAATTGAAAGGTGTGGATAATTCTCGCTCCATTGAAAAAACATGGAACTCAGGTGACAACATTTTCCCGGTTCGTGTGGAACGCCGTCCTTATCAGTTTTTATACAAAGATGAGAGTGGTTTCAATTTCATGGATACAGAATCTTTTGAGCAAATTTCATTAGACGAATCAAA
>CAZNVQ010000107.1:2055-8568 GCA_964576425.1 uncultured Flavipsychrobacter sp.
ATCAAAAATTGAAAGACCAGAATTGTACAAAGATGGTCAAGAATGTTTCATCCTTGTCAACACAGAAACAGAATTGCCAATGAGCGTGGAACTTCCTCCAAACGTGGTTTTGCGCGTTACTTACTCTGAGCCAGGCATCAAAGGCGACACAGCAACAAGAACGCTTAAGCCAGCAACTGTTGAAACAGGCGCAACAGTTATGGTTCCTTTGTTTGTAGATACAGACGAATTGATTCGTGTGGATACCAAAACAGGCGCTTATGTAGAAAGAGTGAAAGCCTAGTTCTTTCAACTAAATCTATTTTCAAAAAATATTAAAAATAGTAACATGGAATTCAAGCAAATTCAAGAGTTGATTAAATCAATCAACAAATCCAATATCAGCGAGGTGTCGGTGGAACAAGGCGATTTCAAAATCACCATCAAGCAAGCACAGGTTTCTGAAACATCATTTGTTGCTGTTCAAAGCAGCATGCCAATGCCACAAATGATGCAACAGGCGCCAATGCAACAACACATTGCAGCGCCAGCACCAGTTGCTATTGCTGAAACTCCTGCTGCCTCAGCACCTGCACCAGCAGCTGCAAGCAACGGAAACACTGTTACCATCAAGTCACCAATGATTGGTACTTTCTACAGAAGCCCATCGCCTGACAAACCAATGTTTGTGAATGTGGGCGACGAAATCAAACAAGGACAAGTGCTTTGCATCATCGAAGCCATGAAATTGTTCAACGAAATCGAAAGCGAAGTGAGCGGACGTATTGTGAAAGTATTAATTGATGATGCTTCTCCAGTTGAATACGACCAACCACTTTTCTTGGTTGAGCCTATCTAATCATTGACCTCACGAGCGACATTGCATTAAATCAATTGCAATGTCGCTTTTTTTATAGGACAAAGTCAATATAAAAATCATGTTCAAAAAAATCTTAATAGCCAATCGTGGCGAAATTGCTTTGCGTGTCATTCGCACTTGTCGCGAAATGGGCATCAAAACTGTGGCTGTTTATTCCACAGCGGATAAAGATAGTTTGCATGTTCGTTTTGCAGACGAAGCCGTGTGTATTGGAAAAGCTCAAAGCAGCGATTCTTATTTGAATATCCCGCACATCATGGCTGCGGCCGAAATAACCAATGCCGATGCCATCCATCCTGGCTATGGATTTTTGGCTGAAAACGCAGGTTTTTCTGAAATATGTGCGCAATATAATATTAAGTTCATCGGTCCAACACCTGAAATGATTCGCAAAATGGGCGATAAAATGACGGCAAAAGAAACGATGATTGCCGCAGGTGTTCCCTGTATTCCTGGTTCCAAAAATTTGTTGGAAAGCCTTGAAGAAGCCAAAGGTTTAGCTAAAGACATGGGCTACCCTGTGATTCTCAAAGCAACAGCAGGTGGCGGTGGTAAGGGTATGCGTATTGTTTGGGAAGAATCTGAAATGGAACGTGCCTACAATACAGCTAAAGCAGAAGCAGGTGCCTCTTTCAATAACGACGGCATCTACATGGAAAAGTTTGTTGAAGAACCTCGACATATTGAAATCCAAATCGCTGGCGACCAATTTGGTACAGTTTGTCACCTTAGTGAAAGAGACTGTTCCATTCAACGTCGTCACCAAAAGTTGTTAGAAGAATCCCCTTCTCCATTCATGACTCCTGAACTTCGTCAAAAAATGGGAGAAGCTGCAATCAAAGCCGCCTCTGCCATCAACTACGAAAGTGTTGGTACTATTGAATTCTTGGTGGATAAACATCGCAATTTCTATTTCATGGAAATGAATACAAGAATTCAAGTAGAACACTGCGTGACTGAGGAGGTAATCAACTACGATTTGATTAAAGAGCAAATAAAAATTGCTGCTGGAATTCCAATCAGTGGTCGCAACTATGAGCCAACAATGCATGCCATCGAGTGTCGTATCAATGCAGAAGATCCTTTCAACGATTTCCGTCCAAGTCCAGGCACCATCACCGTGTTGCACACTCCTGGCGGTCATGGTGTTCGTGTGGATTCCCATATTTATGCTGGCTACACTATTCCACCGTTTTACGATAGTATGATTGCCAAAATAATCGCTGTTGCACAAACTCGAGAAGAAGCGATCAATACTATGGAAAGAGCGCTGAGCGAATATGTGATTGAAGGGGTGAAAACGACCATTCCTTTCCATCAACAACTGATGCGCAACGAAGATTTCAGAAAAGGAAACTTCACCACTAAATTTATTGAAAGTTTCAAACTGGTATAATCCTTCTTTTAATAAAGACAAAGACCTCAACACGAAAATGGTGTTGAGGTTTTTTATTGAAACGAATACCTGTTGTAGCAATAAGCATCAACAAAACTTAAAGTTGTAAACCATTGGTTAAGTATGCTAATATAATCTAACTTAGCTTTCCTTACTAACTTTAATAACATAAATTCGCAGATATTTTTCAATAAAATCATTGCATAAAAACATGAATAAAACATTATTAATAACTGGAGGCGCTGGATTTATTGGTTCGCATGTTGTTCGATTGTTCGTTCAGAAATATCCTAATTATAAAATAGTCAATCTAGATGCATTGACCTATGCAGGAAACTTAGAAAATCTTAAAGACATTGAACATGCTGCTAATTACGAGTTCGTTAAAGCAGATATTCGTGATGGGGCTGCAATGTATTCATTGTTTGAAAAATATCAGTTTGATGGTGTGATTCACCTAGCCGCTGAAAGCCATGTTGATCGCTCCATCATTGACCCTAATGCATTTATCGAAACAAATGTTATCGGAACTGCAAATTTATTAAACGCAGCAAGGAAATCGTGGGATGGCAAATGGGATAACAAGCGTTTCTATCATGTCTCAACAGACGAGGTTTATGGTTCTCTTGGAGAAACAGGTTTCTTTTTAGAAACAACTTCTTATGATCCACAATCGCCCTATTCTGCTTCCAAAGCGGCTTCCGACCATTTAGTAAGAGCTTATGGCAACACCTATCATATGCCTTATATGATTACCAATTGCTCCAACAATTATGGCCCTAACCAATTTCCAGAAAAGCTAATTCCTCTTTTTATCAATAACATTTGTACTAACAAGCCACTCCCAGTTTATGGCGATGGAAAATACACAAGAGATTGGCTTTATGTTGTTGACCATGCTCGTGCAATAGACTTGGTTTTTCATGAAGGTAAAAACGGCGAAACCTATAACATTGGCGGTTTCAACGAATGGCAAAATATTGAACTCATCAAATTGCTTTGCATCCAAATGGATGAAAAATTAGGTAGCACTCCTGGCACTTCTGCGGAATTGATTACTTACATCAAAGACAGACCAGGTCACGACCGTAGATATGCAATTGATGCCAGCAAAATCAATAAAGAATTGGGTTGGGAGCCTTCCGTCACTTTCGAGCAAGGTTTGAGCGCCACTATCGATTGGTATTTGAACAATCAAGAGTGGATGAATCATGTGACATCAGGCGATTATCAAAAATATTATTCAAAACAATACAACTAATTCAACATGAAAGGTATCATTCTCGCAGGAGGTTCAGGAACAAGACTGTATCCTTTGACTATTGCAGTGAGCAAACAACTCATGCCGGTTTACGACAAACCCATGATTTATTATCCTTTGTCAACGCTTATGTTGGCAGGAATTAGAGATATTTTAATCATCACAACGCCCGAAGACCAAGTAGCATTTAAAAAATTACTTGGCGATGGTTCACAGGTAGGTTGTAATTTTTCTTATGTCATTCAACAAGTACCAAATGGTTTGGCTCAAGCTTTTGTGTTGGGTGAAGATTTTGTGGGCAACAATCCTGCGGCATTAATTCTTGGTGATAACATTTTCTACGGTTCAGGAATGGGAAAACTATTGGGTAAAAAGGTCAACCCTGATGGCGCAGTTGTTTTTGCTTATCAAGTCAACGACCCTGAAAGATACGGTGTGGTGGCTTTTGACGACAATCATAAAGTAACGAGCATCGAGGAAAAACCCAAACAACCTAAAAGTAATTTTGCTGTTCCAGGCTTATATTTCTATGACAACCAAATCGTGGACATAGCTAAAAATATTCAACCTTCTGCTCGTGGTGAATATGAAATAACAGACGTCAATAAAGTTTATCTCGAAATGGGAAAATTGGATGTAGGTGTCTTGGACAGAGGAACAGCTTGGTTGGACACAGGAACATTCGATTCCTTGATGGAAGCCGGACAATTTATCGAAGTCATTGAAAAACGTCAGGGTTTGAAAATTGGTTGTATTGAAGAAATCGCCTACAACAATGGTTGGATTGATGCAGAACAACTGAACAAACAAGCTGACATTTATGCTAAATCAGGCTATGGCGCCTATTTGAAAAAATTGCTGCCTTAGTACATTTATCAATATTAATATTCCAATATTGCGTTAACCCAAAGACAATAACTAAATTTGCATCCCGCTCAAAAGGCGGGATTTTTACTTATGGTCATTTATTTTATTCCATTAATCTCTGCATTCATCGGTTGGTTCACCAATTGGATTGCCATCAAAATGCTGTTTCATCCCAAAGGACCCATTAAAATCTTAGGCATAACTTTTCATGGCATTTTCCCCAAAGGACAACAACAATTTGCCTTAAAACTAGGCAGTGTGGTTGCCAACGACTTATTGCATGTTGATGAAATTGTGGATAAAATCAAAGACCCTAAAAACCTAGATTCGCTAAAACCATTTATTGACAAGCATGTTGATGAATTTCTGAAAATAAAACTGACTGAAAAATTACCCGTTATTTCCATGTTTTTGGGCGATAGCACACTAAACAAAGTAAAAGAAGGATTGATAGAAGAAATTGATTTATTATTACCCCAAGTGATCGAACAGTTCACCACTTCATTGCAACAAAAATTGGACATCCAAAGCATTGTTGCCGAAAAAGTGGCTCAATTTTCATCCGATAAATTAGAGCAAATTCTAGTGGATATCATGAAAAAAGAATTCAAATTTGTTGAAATCCTTGGTGGTGTTTTAGGGTTTATCATTGGCATTCTTCAAGTTTTACTAACCCTCATCGCCTAATTGTTGATATAATTTTTGGAATTCAAAAGCCAATCTAATTTTTTATATTTGAAATTGAAATAAAGACATTATGCCGCACTATCATTCCTTAGGGAAATTTCCTAAAAAACGTCATACACAATTCAAACGTCCTCAAGGTGGTTTGTATTCAGAACAATTGTTTAGCACCGAAGGTTTTTCTTCCAACTATTCTTTGTTGTATCATGTTCATCCACCAACACAAATCATTAAAGTGGAAGAACCTGTGGACATGTCGCCTGTGGCGGCTTCAGCCAATATTTTGAAACACAGAAGTTTTCAAGGTTTTCATGTTCAACCTGAAAAAGATTATTTGAAAAGCAGAAAAACTGTTTTGTTCAATAACGATGTGTTTATTACTCTTGCAGCACCTTCTGCAAGTTGTGAGGACTATTTTTATAAAAATGCAGATGCCGACGAGGTGATTTTTATTCATGAAGGAACAGGAACATTAATCACACAATACGGACAAATTAGTTTTGGTTATGGCGATTATGTTGTGGTGCCAAGAGGAACGATTTATCAAATAAAATTTGATACGCCAAACAATCGTCTTTTCATAGTGGAGTCTTTCAGCCCCATCACTTTTCCTAAAAGATATTTGAGCAAATACGGACAACTTTTGGAACACGCGCCTTTTTGCGAAAGAGATATTCGTCAGCCTAAGGACTTATTGACCATCGACCAAACTGGAGAATTCTTAATCAAGGTGAAAAAGAAAGGTCTTTGTTATGATATTTGGTATGCCAATCATCCGTTTGATGTGGTGGGTTGGGATGGCTGCGAATATCCTTATGCATTGAGCATTCATGATTTCGAACCCATAACAGGACGTGTGCATCAACCACCACCAGTGCACCAAACCTTTGATGCTCACAATTTTGTTATTTGCTCCTTTGTGCCAAGATTGTATGACTATCATCCCGAAGCCATTCCTGCACCTTACAACCACAGCAATATCGACAGCGATGAAGTGTTGTATTATGTTGATGGTGATTTCATGAGCAGAAAACATGTGACAAGAGGCATGATAACACTTCATCCTGCGGGAATTCCACACGGACCACATCCTGGCGCAGTTCAAAAAAGTATTGGTCAAAAAGAAACTAAGGAATTAGCAGTGATGGTGGACACGTTTAAACCATTGATACTGACACAAGCCGCCGTTGATATCGAAGACGACAACTACATGATGAGTTGGGCTGAATAAAAAAATATGACAATGTAGTCAAAAATATTTAAATGAGTAGATTGAAAGACTGTGCTGAAAAGTGCAGTCTTTTTTATTAGAACTAAATTGATAACAATAGAGTTATAAATTACTATTTTAATATTTAAAATCAAAAAGTTAGTTCCTTACTAATAATACTATATATAATTATTGTAAAGATCAGGTAAAGGGCTGCTTTTTGCCACTATTAAAAA
>CAZNVQ010000108.1:0-8472 GCA_964576425.1 uncultured Flavipsychrobacter sp.
AGTGTAACACCTCCATCAATTTCTAATAAAGTATTGGCTTTGTTTTGATTTATGATGGTTTTGAGTGTTTTGATTTTATCCAATGTTTTTGAAATAAATTTTTGTCCTCCAAATCCAGGATTCACACTCATTAAACAAACTAAGTCAATATCATTGATAATATCTTGAAGTAAATCAACTGGTGTGTGCGGATTTAAAGCTACACCAGCTTTCATGCCAAGTGCTTTAATGGCTTGCAAACTGCGATGAAGATGTGTTGATGCTTCATAATGAACAGTCAAAATATCAGCTCCAGCTTTTTTAAATTCATCAAAGTATTTTTCAGGTTCAACTATCATCAAGTGAACATCAAATGTCTTTGTAGCTTTCTTTTTCATCGCAGCAATCACTGGAAGTCCAAAACTGATATTGGGTACAAATCTTCCATCCATCACATCAAGATGAAACCAATCTGCTTCACTATGATTGATCATTTCAATATCTTTTTCAAGATTAAGGAAATTGGCAGATAAAATTGAAGGTGCAATGATTGCCATCGTAATTTAATTTTGATCAGTTTATTTATTGGTTTTGGATAATCTTTGAATACCTTCTTTGGCTTCTTTGTAATTTTTATCAAAAACAATTGCTTGTTTGTATTCTTCTAAAGCTTTACTTTTTTGATTCATCAATTCATAGCAAAGTCCTTTGTTGTAATAGGCTGAAGCATCTGTTGGCTCTAACTTTGCGACGATATCGAAATGTCTTGCTGCTTTTTCAAATGAATCTTGTTGCATTAATATCCAACCAATGTTGAAATAAGCATCTGAAAAATTAGGTTCATGCAAAATACAATTTGTATAAACCGATTTTGCTTGTTCAAACCGTTCTATGTTTTGATAAAACATTCCTTTGGCATATAGAGGGTAAACATCTGTTGAATCAGCTTTAAATGCATTATCGAAATATTTTAATGCCGTTGAATCTTTTTTCTGACTCATCATCAAACCAAGCTGAAAAATGGCATCCTTATAAGTTGGGTCAACTTGTACTGCTGTTAAAAAACTTGACATGGCTTTTGTTGTATCGCTCAAATCTTTATAAATCATTCCTTTCAAAAAGTAACCTTCAGGCATCATTGTGTTTTGTCTTAAAACAATATTGATTTCCGCAAATGCTTTAGTATAATCTTTAAGGAATATATTCAATTTAGCGACCTTCAAATGTGCTGTAGGGTCTTTGGGATTCAATTTGATTGCTTTCAGTAAATAAGGTAGAGAGCCGCTTACATCTTTGTGTTCGAAAAGCAAATCTCCAAGCATGCTGAAATAATTGGCTTTCGTAGAATCCAGTTTAATAGCATTATTAAAATCTTTCAACGCTAATGTATCCACGCCAATGCTTTTTAGTATAATCCCTCTTTTGAAATATAGTGATGCATCCTCTGGATTTTGATGAATTTGGGTTGTAATTTCTTTGAGCACCGGTTCATTGAAAATTGGGTTGTCTTCTGTAATACCAATTTTATTATTGTTTTTACAACTTGAAAGCAGCAGCAATAGGAAAAGGAAAAGGGCGTAGCTACTATTTCTTCTGACATATATATTCATTTGTAATTTATTTGAGTTAAAAACAATAATGCGCAAATTACTTATTTATCTTGGGACTCAAATTTGATTCGAAAGTTTGACATTCCTAATAATGTGGCCATTTTCTTAATGACTCGTTAACCGCTTACAAAACAGAAGTTAACCTACGCCAAAAACTAAAATGTAATTACAAACTTGTTCACCTTTGATACATCAAAACAAACTTAAAAACGAATCATGAATATTACAATTCACCAACCGATGCAACAACTTACCAAAGTAGCTTTTGTTGGAAGAGATAAAGCTGCAAAGACTTATCTGTTTGCAGCTTTGGTTATTTGTATCAATTTGATTGCCTTACTTTAAGTCTTCTTCAACTGAAGCGGGGTCTGGTTCTTGCAATTTTATTGCAGGAACATTAGATTTTTTTCTGAGCTTCATGTTCAGTAATTCTACGCCAAATGAAAATGCCATTGCAAAATAAATGTATCCTTTAGGGATTTCTTGGTGGTGAATTGGGTGCAAACCTTCAAAGAAAAGTGCAAAACCTACAATTACCAAAAACGACATCGCCAACATTTTTAGGGTTGGGTGCTTGTGAATAAATTCTGCAATTTTCCCAGAGAACAAAAACATGATTATCATGGCTATAATAACCGCTATGATCATGATTTCAACTTGACGAGCTAAGCCCACAGCAGTTATCATACTGTCAAAAGAAAAAACTAAATCGATAAGTATAATTTGAAAAAGAGCATTCGCAAATGAAGTTTTCATTTTGCTTCCTTCTTCTTGTTCTCGCTCTTCCTCATCTCCTTCTAATTTATGGTGAATTTCTAAAACGGTTTTAATAATAAGAAATAATCCTCCAGCAAGCATAACAAAGTTTCCTAGTTCAAAAACATAACCCATAATATCAAATTTCATTGGGTTTTTTACCAACCAACCCAAACACATTAACAAAATGATGCGGGCAGAAATTCCAGCAACCATCCAGAATTTTCTGGCTTTGGGTTGCTGTTCTTTGGGTAATCTACCCATTACAATCGACACAAATATAACATTGTCAATGCCTAAAATAATTTCTAGGCAAGCTAGTGTCAGAAGGGTGATTAAGGAAGCGCTGTTAAAGATGTCAGGCATGATTTATTTTTTATTTTAATGATTTACAAATGTTTGAAGCAATGTTTGGACCTTCGTAAATGAATCCAGTATAAACTTGAACTAAGGAAGCTCCAGCATTTAGTTTTTCCTGCGCATCTTTGGCAGTGAAAATTCCACCAACTGCAATTATTGGAATGCTTCCGTTGCTTTTTTGTGTAATGTATTTGATGACTTCAGTGGCTCTGTTTCGAACAGGTTGCCCACTAACACCACCAGTTCCAATCGCTTCTACTAGTTCTTTTGAAGAAGTCAAATCGTCTCTTGAAATCGTAGTGTTGGTTGCCACCAATCCTTGAATTTTTGTTGATTGAACAATGTCAACAATATCATCAAGTTGGCTGTCAGTCAAGTCAGGTGCGATTTTTAACAATAATGGTTTGGGTTTTCCTAAGCTTTGGTTAATGGTTTGAAGTTTATTTAATATTTCCATCAAGGGCTCTTTGTCTTGCAATGCACGAAGTCCAGGTGTATTGGGACTACTTACATTCACCACAAAATAATCCACAACATCATAAAGATCCTTGAATGCAAGTTCATAGTCGTTGAATGCAAGCTCATTTGGAGTGTCTTTATTTTTCCCGATATTACCACCAATAATAATTTTTTCTTTTCTATGTTTCAACCTTTCGGCGGCGGCTGATGAACCTCCGTTGTTGAACCCCATTCGGTTGATGATGGCTTTGTCTTGTGGCAAACGAAACAATCTTGGCTTTGGGTTTCCTGGCTGAGGTCGAGGGGTTACAGTTCCTATTTCAATAAATCCAAATCCAAGACATGATAAAGCATCAGTGTAACGTGCGTCTTTATCGAAACCTGCGGCAAGACCAACGGGATTTGGAAATTTAATGCCCCAAAGTTCTTTTTCTAAATGTGAGGAAGTGACACTAAACCTTTTTTTCAAAACCCATCGAAGAGGAGCGATGCTGTAGATTCTTTTTAAACTGTCCATCACAAGATAATGAACACGCTCAGGGTCGATGGTAAACAGCAGTTTGAGTAGCAACTGATACATAGCGCTCAAAGATACATTACTCATGTTTATCTTTTTTAACAAAAGATGTTGCAATGCTTTGAATTCAGTCCTTAATTTTAAGCGATTTATATGCGGTATTTTATATCATTTATTGTCATTCTATTTAGTTTGTCGAGCAAAGGTCAAGCCTTGCTTATTAGAGGTGATATTTCTGATTTTCAAAATAGGGAACTAATAAATGGTGCAGATTTGATTAATATTCATACCCACGAGCAAGCAACGACGGATGAAATGGGACAGTTTGCTATGCATGTTGAAAATGGACAACTACTTGAAATCAGAAAATTTGGCTATAAGCTTTTGAGGGTTAGAATTCCGCCTGGTAATATTCCTTCTTATTTCAAATTAATGATGGTGAGATTGCCCAATATGGAAACAACAATTGATAATCAATATCAGCGAGATAGTCAGTCGATGCGTGACTTATATAAGACTTATTTAGATTTCCCTACACTCACAGGAATTGAAGCGATTAATCATCCTTTTAGTGCCATGAGCAAGCGTAACAGGCAGATTTGGGCTTTTCAAAAAGAGTTTAGTCAATTTGAACAACAAAAATTTATTGACTATAAATTTAACGAAAAGTTGGTTCGTCAATTAACAGGATTGAGCGGAGATAGTATTGCCGTTTATTTAAGTAGGTTTCGACCTACATACGAACAGCTTGTTAATATGAATGATTATGCTTTTTATTCGTACGTGAAAAAATCTGTTGAAATTTTCAGGCGTTCTAAAAGGCTAAAATCAGGTTCTAATCGTTCTGCGAATTAATATTTAGCAATTCAAAATCAGCTGATTTTTTTAGTTTTGATTTTGATAATTTTTGACAATATTTTTCAATTCGTTTAGTTTTAATAGTGCTTCCACTGGAGTAAGTGTGTTGATGTCTGTTTGTTCTAAGACTTCTTGAACTTTACGTAAGTCTTGGGTTACTCCATCAAAAATATTCAATTGAAAAGTAGGTAAATTGTTTACTTTTTTTATTTTTTCACTAGTTGTTTGAGGTTGTCCGTGTTTTTCTTCTAGTATACTTAAAATTTCTTCTGATCTTTTAAGCAGGGAAGGAGGCATTCCTGCCATTCTTGCCACCTGAATACCAAAGCTGTGGCGACTTCCACCATATGCTAGTTTTCGTAAAAAAATAATTTTATTACCAGCTTCTTTGTGGGTGATATGAAAATTTCGCACTCCAGACAATTGATGTTCAAGTTCATTGATTTCGTGGTAGTGAGTCGCAAAAAGAGTCTTTGCTTTTGATGAATGATTATGCAAATATTCTACAATAGACCAGGCAATAGAAATGCCATCATATGTACTAGTTCCTCTTCCAATTTCATCTAGTAATATCAAACTTCTATCACTCAAATTATTGATAATACTCGCTGTTTCGTTCATTTCAACCATGAACGTACTTTCGCCACCACTCAAATTATCTGATGCACCAACTCGAGTAAATATTTTATCAGTCAATCCAATTTGTGCTGATTGAGCGGGTACATAACTTCCCATGTGAGCCATGATGGTGATTACAGCGGCTTGTCGGAGCAAAGCACTTTTACCACTCATATTCGGGCCTGTTAAGATTATAATTTGTTGATTGTCTTTATCTAATGAAATATTGTTGGTTACATATTGTTCTCCTGGAGGTAGTTGCTGTTCAATAACAGGATGCCGGCTTTCAATCAGCTCAAATGCTGTGTTGGACAACACTTCAGGTTTATGATATTGATATTTTTTAGCATTGAATGCAAAAGATTTGAGGCAATCTACTTGAGCAATAACATGAGCGTTTTGTTGGATGGAAGCAATGTGTGGTTCAATGGCTGAAAGCAAATCTTGAAACAACATTTGTTCAATTGCTATTATTTTTTCTTCTGCTCCAAGAATTTTTTCTTCATATTCTTTCAACTCAGGAGTGATGTAGCGTTCAGCTGTAGTTAAAGTTTGTTTGCGAATCCAATCGCTTGGAACTTTGTCTTTGTGGGCATGTGTCACCTCTAGGTAATAGCCAAAAACGTTATTGTAAGCGACTTTCAGAGAACTAATACCAGTTTTTTGGGCTTCTTTTTGTTGTACTTGCTGCAGATAGTCTTTGCCTGATTTTGATATATATCTAAGCTCATCAAGTTCTTCATGAACACCATCTCTAATAACATTTCCTTTGTTGGTCAAAGCAGGTGCTTCTTCTGAAATTGTATGTTTAATTTTTTCTTGTAATTCGATTAAAGGCGTAATGTTTTGAACTAAATGTTGTAGTGCATTTTCATTTTGATTGCTGCAGATAGCTTTGATTTGAGCCATGTGCATCAAACTTTTACCAAGTTGTAAGACTTCTCTTGGATTGGCTTTTTTTAGTGGAATTTTACCAACTAATCTTTCCACATCTCCGATTTGCTTAAGTAGCTGAGCAATTTGCGATTGCATTTCTTGTTCCTTGATGAAAAGGGTAACTAACTCAAGCCTAATATGAATTTTTTGAAGGTGAAACAATGGGAAAATGAGCCATCGTTTCAGTAAGCGAGCACCCATTGGAGTCTGTGTGGTGTCAATGGTTTGTAGCAAACTTTTGCCTTGTTCAGAAGTTGTTTGAATCAGCTCTAGATTTCGAATTGTAAACCTATCCATCCATAAAAATTCATTAGCAACAATTCGATGAATGGAACTGATGTGTTGTAGATTTGGGTGTTCAGTGTCTTTTAAATAATGTAAACATGCGCCAGAAGCAATGATTGCAGCAGACAAATCTTCTATCCCAAAACCTTTTAGCGATTGAGTTTGGAAATGTTGTATGAGTAAATCATAGGTGTATAGTTCTTGAAAAATCCAATCTTCAAGATGAAAGGTATATATCCTGCTGTCGAAAAATTCTTTAAATTTTTTTGCCTGACTTTTAGATAATAAAACCTCTGAGGGTTGAAAGCTTTGAATTAGTTTATCTATGTAATCGATTGTTCCTTGAGCAGCAAAAAATTCTCCAGTTGAAATATCAAGAAATGCGATACCCGATTGTTCTTGTCCGATATGTAAGGCTGCCAAGAAATTATTACTCTTGTTTTCAAGTAACTTATCTGATGTTGCCACACCTGGTGTTACCAATTCGGTTACGCCTCTTTTCACTATGCCTTTCACCGATTTTGGGTCTTCGAGTTGATCGCAAATAGCAACTCTATGTCCTGCTTTTACCAATTTATGTAAGTAGGTGTCTAGCGCATGATGTGGAAATCCCGCTAATTCAATTGACGATGCAGCTCCATTAGAGCGTTTTGTGAGTGTTATTCCCAAAATTTTTGAAGCCAAAATGGCGTCATTCGAAAAAGTTTCATAGAAATCTCCAACACGAAAAAGTAAAATAGCATCGGGATATTTCGATTTAATTTCCCGGTGTTGTTTCATTAATGGCGTTTCCGAACTTTCTTTTTTTGACATAGGTAACAAAGATAAAATCCGCTTTGCTTCATCTTCAACAATTATTTCAACTAATGTGGATTTCTTTCTATAATATAGTTTGAAAAATGCAATGTATCATAAATGAATATCTAAAAATTGACTTCAATCATGATATACAATACATATAAACTATACCTTTGCAGCGATTTCTATTTTTTAACTTTAAATAAAAAATTAAAATGAAAGTAACCGTAGTAGGTGCTGGTGCAGTTGGTGCTACATGTGCCGACAATATTGCTCGTAGAGAGTTAGTTGAAGAATTAGTTTTAGTGGATATCAAAGAAGGTTTTGCTGA
The DNA here is from genome assembly GCA_964576425.1 of uncultured Flavipsychrobacter sp. Taxonomy (GTDB): domain Bacteria; phylum Bacteroidota; class Bacteroidia; order Chitinophagales; family Chitinophagaceae; genus JAFIGV01. The sequence continues at coordinate 7,508 of CAZNVQ010000108.1, forward strand.
AGGTAAAGCACTTGATATCATGCAAACTGCTTCTCTTTTGGGCTTTGATACACGCGTAGTTGGAAGCACCAATGATTACAGCAAAACTGCAAATTCAGATGTTTGTGTTATCACTTCAGGTATTCCTCGTAAGCCAGGAATGACGCGTGAAGAGTTGATTGGAACTAACGCCAAAATTGTTGAAACAGTGGCGAAAAATCTTTTGCAATATTCTCCAAATACTATCATCGTTGTGATTTCAAATCCAATGGACACCATGACTTATTTGGCATTGAAAGCAACTGGGCTTCCTAAAAATAGAATTATTGGTATGGGTGGTATTTTAGATAGCGCTCGTTTTAAATGTTATCTACAACAAGCGCTTAATTGCTCACCGAATGATTTACACGGCACTGTAGTTGGCGGTCATGGCGATACAACAATGATTCCATTAACTCGCCTTGCTACTATCAATGGTGTGCCAGTTAGTCAATTTTTGGATGATGAAAAATTAAAGCAAATTGCAGCAGATACTATGGTAGGTGGTGCAACTTTGACTAAATTATTAGGTACGTCTGCTTGGTATGCGCCAGGTGCTGCAGGTGCCGCTTTGGTAGAAAGCATCATTCGTAATCAAAAGAAAGTTTTCCCATGCTGCGTTTATCTTGATGGTGCATATGGACAAAAGGACATTTGCTTAGGTGTTCCAGTTGTGATTGGAAGCAATGGTTGGGAAAGCATCGTGGATTACAAATTAAATGATGCTGAAATGGAGGCATTCAATAAATCAGCAGATGCAGTAAGAAATATGAATGCAGTTTTAGAAACATTATAGTTTTTTCCGAGTTGGATAAGTAAAAGCGCCCAGCATTGGGCGCTTTTTTTATGATTTAACGTAGATTATAAAAATAAAAAAAGCCAACCTGAGAACAGGCCAGCCCCTATAAACCCTATCAAATATAAAGCTAATAAAATAAGTTAAAAAA
>CAZNVQ010000109.1:0-5609 GCA_964576425.1 uncultured Flavipsychrobacter sp.
GCTGTTTGTTATTTACTAGATGTGGAATTGGAATATTACGAATATGCTCAGGATAAATATGATAATCTCCTGCCCGTAAATTTGTGAGCAATACAGAAGCATATTTGGAATTTAAAATCCCAAGTAGATAATGTAAATCAATAACTTTTGATAATGCTTCCATTTCTTTGCGTTGGAGATTACAATATCTCTTTACACTTGCTGATATACTTTTATTTTCTACACCTTCCAAAGATTTCCACAATACTGCAGAATACATGGAGTCACTATGTAAAAATTTTGTTTCTGTGTCTAAGTAAACCATCAAGTTACCCAAGCGGTTGAACATTAACTTGGGCTGCTCATATAATTCCCTAAATGTGGGCCGACGTAGTTTATTAGGACATCTTTCCGTATTGTATTCAAGATATCTGATTTTTTTTACATTGTATTTCTCAATATCCTTAGCTTCAATGTACTTACGACAATGAATTTTATCACGGTTTATACTAATTAAATCGTCTTTTGAAAATTCACCTTTTGCTGTTTTCTCATCTGCATTTAAAACCATTCCTGTACTAATATAACAATAGTCACCTAAAACATTCTTATTAGCATGGCGTGCTGTTTCTCTTTTCTCCGAAGTCAAGTTCCAAACCAATGTTCTCTCATCTTGGACTAAATCAAAAAACTTTTGGTTAAAAGTTTTTTCAATTTTCCCGTACTTATCTATATTTGAAACAAAACAAGAATCATTAGGGTTTGATTTCGTTATAAAAGGGATGCAGTTACTTACGGTTGCGTTTTCGAATATTTTAGTTCCATTCAAATCAACAATTTCTTTCAAATTGTACTGACTAATGATGAGTTCACGTAGCTTCATACCATAATTCTGGTTAGTAAGTGGGTATGGCACAATCATTGAAAAAACTCCCTTGTTTTTAAGTAATAGCAATCCAAGTTCCATAAACGGAATGTATAAGTCCCACTTTTGATAGAGTGATGTATAACGTTTTGTGTTAATTATGCCATCTCGTAACTGTGGATTACTCTTTACCATATTAGGAGCACTAACATAAGGCGGATTGCCAATCACAATATCAAAACCAACATTTGTGGTTACTTGATCATTCATTACTTCAGGAAAATCTAATTTCCAGTCAAAGAAATGAAGTGGTTTGTCTGGCTGGTCTTTGAGTTTTTTCAGTTGCTTAATGCTGTCTTTCCAACCAAGGGTTTTGTGATATAGCTCTGTAACTGCCACAAATATTTTCTTGTCTTTATAACTGTATGATTTTGGCTCTGTTTCTTGTTGAGTTGTTTTAACCATCAATTCTAGCTGATTGATGAGCAAATCAATTTTCAGTTTACGTATGTCGGCTGCCAGTTTCTTTTTATCGCTATCGGGGTTAAAAAACTCATTTTGTTCTTTGCTTATTTTTTTAAGTAAGTCGCCTTTTTGTTTGGCTAATTCGGCACCAAAAAGTCCGTGGCTTGTTTCGTTTAGTGTCCAGTCAATGTCAATAATATCATCGCCTAATTTGCTTACTAAACTATTGCCAACTACAATTTTATAATCGAGGTTAGGTAGGGCTTTGGGGCTTTCTTCGTCCACAATTAAACTCAACCAAAAACGCAATCGGGCAATGTCCACCGCACCTTTTTCAATATCCACACCATAAATGCTGTTTTGTATGATGTTGAGTTTTACAGCCAAAGCATCAAAGGTTTTGGTGTTGCCGTGTTTAAAGGTGTGCAAGGTTTGTTTAGCAGTAAATATTTCGTGTAACAAACCCATAGGGAAAGCACCCGAACCAATTGCAGGGTCACAAATTTTTACGCTGTCTAAAGCGTTATTTATGTTGTTAATTTCAGGTTTTAATATTTCATCAACTTCTTTAATTTTAAGCAAATTAGTTACAGCGCTTCTTTCTTGGTCTTCGGGCTCAACTTGCAAAGTTGTGCATAAGTATTCAATGATACTCTCTTGGCACATATAATGCACAATTTCCTTTGGCGTGTAGTATGCACCTTTGTCTTTGTTGTCTTCCAATAAGTTTTCAAAAATATGCCCCAACATTTCGGGGTCAACGGCTACAGTATGGTCGTTGGGGTCGTCTTCGTAAATGGTAAAGTTGTATTGATTAAAGAAACCAAACAGGTTGTCAAACAACTCAGCAGGAAAAATAAGGTTGCGGTGTTTTTTATCGTCCTCTTCAAACAAGCCACCGTTTAAATATGGAATGCGGCAAGGTTCATCTTTTATCAATTCAATTAAATCGTCAATTCGTTTTGTGTTGAGTGTATCAAAAAACAGTTTCGATAAGAGTTCAGAATAAAACAGGTCGGGGTTTTTGGTGTTCTTAAATAGGTTAGTCATAAAATCAAAATCTCCTTTGCCCCAATCGCTTTTTGCAGGAACGCCCAACCAACCTTTTTTCTGAATGAAATAAAGAAATACAATTCGTCCCAATAGTTTTTTGTTGAAATCACGAATTCCTTTTTCGTCACCGTTAAATATTGCTTGGCGAATGTTTGGTTTTGAAACCATAAAGTCGCAAAAAATATCATAGTGCTTTTTGTATTCGTCAAAAAATGCTTTGGAAAGTTTCTCAACAGAGAAGGCTTCTTTTACATCGTCTAAAGTAGCCTTATTTCCTTTGTTAGCAATTGCCGTAAATCTTTCCGCAGCAGTTCGTGTACTTTCACCTTCGCCCAAAACATAGGTATATCGTTTGGGTTCTGTTTTAATTTTTACAAATTCTCCGTCTGCATCATATCCAGTTAATTCCGAAACATAAGTAAAACGCCAATTAGGAGTTTCGGGTCTGTGGTAAGCTATAAATGCTGCATCTATATCTTTCCAATATTTGCGAAGCAAATTTCGTAAACCAACTCGGTTGCGTTCCAAAATAATGCCTTGTGCCAAGTAAACTTCATACACTGCAATTTGGCGTTCAATTCCGTTTTCGTTGAGAGTAATATAACCCAATTTTTGAACTTGTGAAGCTACGTTGCTATCAATACCAGTTAGTATTTCAGGGGTTGCCAGCAAACGAGATTTGGCAAATACTTCGCCCAAAAATTGTTTCCATTTGCTTTGGTTGTAACGTTGCTTAAATAGGTTATGTATTTGTTCGTATGTCATTATTCAAAGGATTCTGAAATGATTAAAACAGGTTTTTCTACTTTGCCCTTTTTGCCTTTTTGTGCATCGCTTAAATCAACATTGTATTGTGCTGCAATTTTATCTATTTCGGCTAAGGCAATATTCTGGTTTGCTTTCTTCTTTCGCAAACGGTCAATATCGGTTGGCAATTTGGTGTATTTACCAATGTCAATAAGCACCACTATTTTTTGAATATTCTCTTTTTGTCTATCTGTTACTTGAGGATATTTAACCAAGTCGGATAAGAATTTTTTTGCTCGTTGTGCCACACCGCCCAATGCTTCGGGGTCGGTTTGCGAATTTGCAATTTTATGTTCAAGCGTTTCAAAATGCTTTAATGCTTTGTTTACTTGTTCATGATGTTCATCTAGTAAAACAATTCTTTTTTCATTTTCCTCTGCCTTAAATATTTTAAATGCTTCAATGGGTGTAATTTCTTTTGCTTGGTTATCGCTGTTCACCCAATAGAATTCAAATTTTTTGTCGGTTTTTAAAAATACAGCTGTACCATTTTTTAGATCGGGTTTTTTAATGTCTGTTGAACTTCTACCAGCTCTCGATTTTAAAGGAAGTTTTTTTATTTTATCAAACCAAGCACGATTTGTTTTTTTGAAGTTGCGTAAAAAATATAAAAACTTCAAACGTTCATCCTCTACTTCTTTATAATTTCCACTAAAGAGTTTAACTTCATCCAAAATTTCTTCGGTTGAAAATACCTGATTGTCTTCGCCAAATGCGGTATGAAATGCCTGTATTTTCATAAAGGCAGTTTTGTTTAAACGGATTTGTGAATCGCCTTGTGCCGAAGGATAAAAAACATAATTATAAATAGCATTTGCTTTTGTTCCAATACGATTTACACGCCCAATTCTTTGCATTAACTTGGTGGAGTTCCAAGGTGTATCATAGTGAATAACTACATTGGAACGGTGCAAGTTTACACCTTCTGCCAATACTTCGGTTGTAACAACAATGTTAAAATCATTCACTTGTTTGTCGGCAGCCAAGTTTGCATCAAAGTTGGTTACAATGGTATCATACATTTGTTTTCTGTTGTTTGCCGAAATAACCAATACGTCTTTTCTTCCTGCATCTTCCAACGCCTTTGATAAATAGTCAACGGTGTCTTTAGATTCGGAGAAGATTACCAATTTTCCTTCTACATTGGTTTTCTTGTTTAGGAATTGTTTTGAAAGTTGCGCAATAAAAACATCCAATTTAGGATCATGAGCTGTAGCGTTCCAGCCTTTAACTAATTCCTTCAATAGTTTAGAATCCTTTTTTAAACTTTCAATAAAACCATCTTTGAAATCTGAACTTTTAAATGTTTGGTTCTTTGGGTTTTCTTCGCTTAGTCGTTCGATGTATGTTTCAATATCTTCATGAGACCAACCATCATTTAAAAGTTTATTTATATTAGTGTCGGGAGCAATAAATACTTTATCGTTTTCAAACATTGCAATCATTCTGTCGGTGGCTGTTTGAAAATTGCCCAATGATTTTTTGAAAGCATAAAAACTACTTTCCAATCTTTTTATTAATTGGGTTTTCATTATAAATGCTAATGATTTAGAAACCGTTTCCGCATTTTCATAATACTTGTCTTGTATATTTTGCTTCAAGCCTGCAATGGCTTGATAACGGCTGTATTTTAGTTTGTCCTCGTCTGTGAGATAGAAAACTGTTCTGTGAAAAAGTTCATTTAGTTTTTCATCCATTAAGTATTCCACTTTTTTGGGTGGTTCTACTTTTGGAAATATGATGCCTTGTTCGTCTAAGTCTATTTTGTATTCAGGAATATTCTCAAGGTCGGTTCGAGTTCTGCGGATTGTAATTGGTTCAATTACATTCTTGCGAATTTTACCATAAATGTTTCTTAGCTTTTTTACATCCAATTCGTCAAAATGCTTTAGCGTTTTGTATTGCTCCATCAAGGGAGCAAAGAATGAAGTAAGGTTTGCGATTGGTAAAGTTGATTGTCTTGCATCCTGAAACATTTGAATTTGATAAAAAATGTCGTCAGGTCTGTTGTTCAATGGAGTTGCAGAAACTAAAATTACTTTTTTCTGTAAGCCTTCAATCAATCCTTTGTTTGCTCTTGGGCTTTTGCAAATCAATTGTAAGTTTTGAAATGCTCCAGTTAAGTAATTACGAAACTTGTGGGCTTCGTCCACAATAATTAAGTCGTAATCTTCTTTACTCCAATAATCTTGATGTCCTTCAAGAATTTTTTCAAGACTTCCGTTTGTAATGAACTTGGTGTATTTGTCAAGTTGAAAATCTTTAAAAGTATTTTTCCAGTTCTTCTCAACTGCTGGCGGATAAACTATTAATATTTTGGTGTTATCTCTACCGTTTTGCATTAAAAACTTCTTTGCTACCATCGCAGCAATAACGGTTTTGCCCAAACCCACAACGTCAGCCAATAAAAAGCCGTTGTGTTTTAAAAGCATATTGAAAC
>CAZNVQ010000109.1:5619-6381 GCA_964576425.1 uncultured Flavipsychrobacter sp.
ATGATAGTTTTTTGAAGTTCTGCGGTAAGTCTCCAATGGAATCGGGGTCGTAATCAATATTCTTTCCGAAGTATTCAGTTAATAGTCTAATGTAAAGTTCAAAAGGTGTAATCTCCTCATTCAGATATGTTTCCTTTTTGATGTTTTGAATGTCAACAGGCAGAATGGCTACCGATTCAGCCCACAATTTTTCAAATTCTTCGGTTGCAAATTTCACATCTGAATATTCCGTTAGCTGAACATTGAATTCGTAATTGTAAAAATTACCGCCACCAAGTCCAGCATCTGTCAAATTTGATGAACCCGTAATTGCTGTTGAAGGTGTATGTTGGTTAAATGGCTCTGGCCGTAGAATATAAACTTTGGCGTGAATTTTCTTTTCAGGGTGAGCTTTGATTTCAATTTTCTTTTCAACTAAGTCATATATGAATTGTAAAATTCCTTTTTCGGTGTCTTTGTCGTAATTGGCTTTTTCAATGTCTTCACGAATTGTATTGATGAATTCTTCTTTGGTCTTTTCGTGATTTTTAAAAAAATCAAGTCCTTCATTTTGGGTATCTGCAAGCATCTGGTCAATGTTGATGCCTACTAAAATTCTGATGTGAGGCACTTTGTCCAAAAATGGTCTGATGCGGAAATAACCTGATGCCCGAAAGTAGCCTACTAAAGCGTCAAAATATTGTATGTTGGGATTATAAGTAAAAACCCCTTCAAACTTTTTGATTAAGGTGTTCTCTTCGCTATTTGTAAAAAACTTTGTTG
>CAZNVQ010000109.1:6391-8240 GCA_964576425.1 uncultured Flavipsychrobacter sp.
ATATACGTTTTAAATTCTTAGGTAGATAAAATAAGGATATTTCTTAGTGTGTTTATAAAAATGGCTCTTTTGTTTTGCCGAAGTGTATAAATTGTGTTTAGGGTCAAACCAAATGTATTGCATAAATAAGACACATCTATTAAAAGCTTACAGACTTTCTTATTAATGATTTTGAATGCTTGATATATGCCAATTGTAAACTTTATTCCCTGTAATGTGTCTCAAAATATTTTGCCCTTAAATTAACCACAATGTTTTTGCTATGAATGCTAAATAGTAGTATCAATATATTTAACGCGATAATATCATCGAAAATAATACGATCTTCATTATTTTAGATTCATCATTGAATAGCATAAGGAGATCGGTATGATTATCAATACAATTGATATTCAAAAATTCACTTCTACTGAATAAACATCATTCTATTAAACGAAAATAGTAAAATTTATAATAAGAGATTATAATCTAAATGACTGCTTTTCAATTAAGTATATTCTTAATATTTTACACAATTATTGTATCCACCTAGTATGAAAGAATATTGTCTAGACACCCTAATTATTAGAAATATAATTAAAAATATAAATCATTAATCCAGTCAGGCATCTTCTACTTACCTAAACGTCAATAATTCTACTGCATTGCGTTTTGTATCATCCATTAGCTTTATATATTGACGAGTTGTCTTCTGGCTTCTATGGCCCATTAATTTGCCAAATGTACATCTTGAAACACCTTTGTGAAGTAATAAAGTACCATTGAACAAGATATATGATAAGGATTTCGTATTATCGAAATACAGATCCGGCTTAAAATCTGCATTTATTATTACGATATTTTAATATTAAATTCACATATAAATCCCTCCAAAAAAAAGTATTTTTTAAGGAAATTCCATAAGTTAAACCATAACAAAACAGATTGTAAAAATTTGAAATCCCGATAAGCTTGTAGTTGATGCATTCAATTAGTATTGAATAAGATGTGTGCTTTAAAAAATAAATTATTTACACATATGAAATTAAATTTGACTGAAATAGAAAGAGTAAAGACAATTTCTAAAGAAGACTTTTATAATAATTATGTCAAAAAACAAAAGCCTTTAGTTGTTGAACAACTTACATCAGATTGGCCTGCTTATTCAAAGTGGAAATTAGAGTATATAAAAGAAATTGCGGGTAATGAAATTGTTCCATTGTATGATGATAGACCTGTTTCTTATAAAGAGGGTTTTAATGAATCTCATGCAAAGATGAAAATGAGTGATTATGTTGATTTATTGCTAAGTAAGCCAACTCATTATCGAATTTTTGCTTATAATTTTATGAGTAAAATACCAACTTTATGTAGTGAATTTAAATGGCCTGATTTAGGTTTGATTATAATAAAACAATATCCAATGTTATTTTTTGGTGGTGAAAATTCGAAAGTATTTATGCACTATGATATTGATTACACTAGTAATTTGCTTTTTCATTTTCATGGTGAAAAGCAATGTATTTTGTTTCCACCATCTGAGACAAAATATTTGTACAAAGTACCCCATTCATTGATTTCTAGAGAAGATATTGATTTTGATGCTCCTGATTTTCAGAAATGGCCTGCATTGCAATATGCTAAAGGCTTGATTTGTCATTTGAAGCATGGAGAAATGCTTTTTATGCCAGAAGGATATTGGCATTATATGAAGTATATTACTCCAGGTTTTTCAATGAGCCTAAGAGCATTACCTAGAAAAAAAAGTAGTTTAGTAAAAGCTCTTTATAATATTGGTATTATGCGCTATTATGATGTAATGATGCGAAAGTGGAAAGGTCAACAATGGATTGACTACAAAAATGATAGA
>CAZNVQ010000110.1:0-8112 GCA_964576425.1 uncultured Flavipsychrobacter sp.
CATTTTTATCGGAACAAATTCCATTACTCCAATCGTCTTTATCGCTTCCAGCATGCTTAGCCCATTTGAAATTACCTGATGAATCATATTTCATGGTAAAGACATCATGACCACCAAATGAAGTAAATGTGCTATCGCCAAATTGCCTTGTACCGTCAAATCCGCCAGTGATGTAAATGCCATCTTTTTCATCAACACATACAGCAATGTCTCTTTCAATATATTTGTTTGCTGCAGGATCCCAAGGTAAATTTCCAAATGTTTTAGCCCATTGAAAAACGCCGTTAGCATTCATTTTAGTGAGCCAATAGCATTGTTTGTGAGCACCAGTTGTATTAGGATTGGTTGCAGTAACACTGCTACCTCCGCAAATGAGATTCGTATTGGTCATGAATCCAACTGTGTATATATTTCCCACTTTGTCAAATGCAATATCAAGCCCTTGATCATCACCGTAGGAATTACTACAAACATATTTCCCCCATAACGGAGTCCCAGTCGAGTTGAACTTTACAATGAAACATTGGTCGCCGCTCCCAACACTTGATCCACTGATATTTATTGGGGGAAAATTAATACCTCCACCTTCCCAATAGGTGCCAGTTATAACACAGTTTCCAGAACTATCAACGTCCATGCCCAACACTCTATCATCAAAATATTGACCACCTGCTTTCGCCCAATAACAAAATCCGGTACTATCAAGTTTAGCAACAAATGCTTCTTTGCTGTTGACGCTTCCAACATAATTTAATACCACTCCGTTCGTGCCAATTGTAATGGTTGTACTGAAATACCCACTAATAAAAACGTAGCCTTGACCATCTGTTTTGATGGAAATTATTTTATCGCTTTTAATATTTCCTAGTCGCTGTGCCCATTGGATACTTTGGGCATTAGAGGAGGTAAAATGTATTAATATTAATAAAGCTACAAAGCCAACTTTTTTCATATTCATGCTTCTTATGACTCATGAAAATAAGAATACAGTTGGGTATATTGTTAAAAAACTTAACAATTAAATAATATTTGATTATTTTGAATGCAAATATTGATTAATTTATAAAACTTGTTTTAAAAATAAAGAGCCAAAACGTTGAGGCTTTGACTCTTATAAAATTCATATTCTCTTTTTGCAAACTTTAGTAATTACTTAGTTTTTTACCTTTTGGATATTTTATTAAATAGGAAAATTTCAAATTCTTCTGTTCGTTTGGCTCAAGATTTAATTGCCATTTAATCATTTCATTTTCATCTATGACGCTTTCTTTTGCTTCTTTTTCTTCGATAATCAAATCTTTATCATCGCTTATCGGAAATTGATCAACAATATTTAGATTGATTTTTTCTTTTCTAGTATTTCTAATGATCAATGAAAATGCCATTGATTCTCTAACGTTATTGCCAATTGTTTTAACACTTCTAAATTTCTTATCCATCTCTCTCTTGATGATTACTTTCTTGTCTCTTCCAAGCGAAACCACAAGCGTATCTTTCACGTTTCTCATGTCAATAAAACCTTCGCCAACATAGGAGCCTTCATAAAAGATATGCGTACTTGCTGGTAGTAAATTTAAGTCTTCCCAATTGGTGATTTTGGCTTGAAGAAAAGCGTCTTTATCCAATTTCGGTGCTGCATAATAGGTGAAACTCGCTGGTAATTCATAAGACTTGACAGTAACTAATTGTTGCTTGCCATCGGAGTTAATTGTATAAGGTAATTCAATATCAAATGTGGTATTGATGCCTGAATTGTCCACGGCAACGTATTCGTTCATACTACTTTGAGCTGCTTGGTCACCAACTTGAACACCATCAACTTTATATGCTGCTCCTTCTGTTCTTGCTCCTGCCATTGCTACTTGTAGCATTGCTTCTTTTCTATTTAAATAACCATAGTTTTGAACAGGCTGAAAAAATGCTACGTGCCAAGGTTGCAACATTGGGGCTTCTGCACCTTCAGTTGGATTTCCAGTAGAGAGAGAAATAGAAATATTATTCCATTTTACACCTGAATTTTGAAACACGTTGGCTTTGTACATGATTTTCACCGGCTTGTTGAGGTCATCTACTCGGATGTCGTAAGTTGGCGTCCAGCCTGCATTAGGCACCACATAGCTCATATTGATATTGGTAGTTGTAGCTTTTGGAGCATAAAATTTTACTAATAATTGACCTCCGGGTTGAAAGCCTTTATTTTTCTCTTCTTCAAGTTGTCTTATAGTGCGCTCTATTCTTAGTGCAAGTTTCACTTTTTCTTTTTCAATTTTTTTTCGGTCTGACAGTAATGCAGTCATCTTATTCGAAATCAAATCAATCATCTTTTGAACTTCGGCAACATTCAGCCCCGTATTTTGACCAGATAGTTTTCTATTTTCTCGTAATACTGCTTCTTGTTCGCTGATTACAGTTAGTTTGTTTTGAAAACCATCCATCCATTCATTAAATAATTCGAGACTATCTTCCAGTTGTTTTACTGTTGGTGAAATGATTTCAGTTTGTAAATAATTGTTTTGAAATCCTGCACTTTGAATGATCACTTGATTGTCGGCTCCAATTGTTAGACTTTCTTGATTCACATTACCAGCAATGTTGGTGAACAAAACCTCCGACTCACCTTGGGGTAAATTGAGCTTTGCTTGGCTTGTTAATTCGGCTCCATTTAAAAAAATCGTAGCGTGTTGAATGACAACTGGTTGCTTAGTTTGTGCACTCGAAAGCATGGGAACGAACAAGGCAATCAATAAAGTTGAGAAATTTGATTTTTGCATAAAAAGTTTTTACTTGAAATTCTGAAATACTCAATTTACATACCGAAAATTGATGTTTATGATTTAATTAACAATTCTTAGCTTGGCATAATTGAGCATGATTTTCTTTTCTATGTTGGGTTCAAAAACGATTGTTGCCATACGGTTTTGAGCACCGCCTTCTAATGATTTAATGACACCAAATCCAAATTTTTGATGTTCCACTTTCATGCCAACAGTCATGGTCATTGGATCATCAGGAGTGAAATTTGCTGAAGGTTGATGACTTGATGTTGCAGTTTTTTGCTGTTGAATTTTATCAGCTATTTTTTTGAGCGAACTTGTTTTTTCAGTTGGTGTTCCATATGAATTTCCAAAAATTGATTGTTGTGGTTTTTGCTGTCCAGTTCCTGTAAAGGTTTTGTCTAAATATTGTTCAGGAATTTCACTCAAAAACCGGCTTGGATCATTTTGAACTAAACTTCCAAATCGATACCTGCTAGTAGCATAAGTCACCCAAAGCCTTTCTTTTGCACGAGTTACAGCAACATAAAATAATCTTCTTTCTTCTTCAAGTCCTTCTCTGTCATACAAGCTCATGGCACTTGGGAAAAGTTGTTCTTCCAGTCCAACAACATAAACACAAGGATATTCCAAACCTTTCGCGGCATGGACAGTCATCAATTTTACAGTGTCAGAATTCGGGTCTTTATCCGTGTCTGCGTCAGTGAGTAAAGTAATTTGTTGTAAATAGCTACCCAGAGATTTATCTCGCAATTCTCCTTCTTCATCTGGGGTTTCCGTAAATTCTTTTATGGAATTAAGTAGTTCTTGAACGTTTTCATATCTAGCTTGTCCTTCTACTGATTTGTCATTAAATAAATCAGCAACTAAACCTGAATGTTTTCCAACTGCAAAAGCAACTTCGTATGCATTTTTGCTTTCTAGCATAGTTTGAAATGCTAATATCATGTTGGTGAAATGTTCTATGGATGCTGCGCTGCTTCCTTTCAATCCAGCTGCGTCTGGAAATTGAATCATTTCCCAAAATGATTTTTCTTGATGTTGTGCGCTAATTAAAATTTTATCGACACTTGTTTTACCAATCCCTCTTGCAGGATAGTTGATGATTCTTTTGATGTTTTCTTCATCTCTTGGGTTGACTACAATTCGCAGATAAGCTAAAAAGTCTTTGATTTCTTTGCGTTGATAAAAAGAGGTTCCACCTACAAGTTTGTAGGGAATATTCATTTTTCTTAAGCTCTCTTCAAAAGCTCTTGATTGTGCGTTTGTGCGGTAGAGTATTGCAAAATCTTTGTTGGGATAATGATTGCGCAATTTCATTTCAGTGATGGCATCAGCAACATATCGACCTTCATCGTTATCGGTCATAGTGCGCACCACTTTAATTTTTTCACCAATTAAATTTTCCGTCCAAAGTTCTTTGGGAATTTGGTGTTGGTTGTTAGCAATTATAGTGTTAGCTACTTTCAAAATGCTTTGCGTGCTTCGATAATTTTGTTCCAATTTCACCACTTTCACATCTTCATAGTCGGATTGAAATTGGAAAATATTTTTTACGGTAGCTCCTCTAAAGGAATATATACTTTGGGCATCATCACCAACCACACAAATGTTTTCATGAACGGCACCAAGCATTTTTATGATTTGATATTGCGCTTCATTGGTATCTTGATACTCATCTATTAAAATATATTTGAAGCGATGTTGGTATTTCGCTAACACATCAGGAAAATGATGAAGAAGAATGTGCATTTTAAAAAGCAAATCATCAAAATCCATTGCTCCGTTTCTGAAACATTTTTTCCAATAAGCGTCATAAATTACACCAATTAATGGACGATTGCTTCGTGCATCTTCTTGTTGTATAATGCTATCGCCATTGTATTGTGCAGGATCAATTAAACTGTTTTTAGCAGCGGAAATTCGATTATAAACATATGCAGGTTTGTAATGTTTGTCATCTAGTTTCATTTCTTGAATAATGCCTTTTATTATTGACTTGGCATCATCGGTGTCATAAATCGTGAAATTGTTAGGATAACCAAGTTTTGGGGCTTCAACGCGAAGGATTTTAGCAAAAACAGAGTGAAAGGTTCCGATGTATAAATTCCTTGCTTCGGCATTTCCAAGAATGTGTTCAATTCTTTCTTTCATTTCAGCCGCAGCTTTGTTGGTGAAAGTCAAAGCTAAAATGGCAAAAGCATCAACACCCTGATGCATCAAATGAGCAATTCTAGTGGTTAATACTTTAGTTTTACCACTTCCTGCGCCAGCAATAATCATTAATGGTCCGTCTTTGTGTTCTACTGCAATGCGCTGTTCAGCATTGAGTCCCTTCAAATATTCCTGCATTTGGCGAAATTAAGCACTCCGTTTTGAATAAAATTTGCGTTCTTGAGCTGTTAAAAAAAATAAAATTCATGAATTATCTATTCAAATAATTCGGGTGTGCGATTAAATTTGCGAAGCTTGTATCATTATCAATGTTAAGATTTCAATATATAGAGCACCTCTACTTTTTAGTAATTATCCCACTTTTGATATTTCTTTTCATAAGTTGGGTTTGGTGGCGAAAGAAAAAACTTGGTCAACTAGGATCACCAGAATTGATTCAACAACAATTATTGGGCACAATTTCTGGTAGAACAACATTGCGATTTGTTTTATTGTTGACTGTCATTGTTTTATCCATAATAGGTTTGGCAAATTTGCAAATGGCCTCTGGCATGGAAAAAGTGCAGAGAAAGGGAGTCGATGTGATGATTGCAATTGATGTAAGTAAAAGTATGTTGGCACAAGATATACAACCCGACAGGCTTACAAGAGCTAAGCAGTTGGTTTCTAGTTTAGTAGCAAAAATGAAAAACGATAGAGTAGGTTTGATTGTTTTTGCTGGTAGGGCTTATTTGCAAGTACCGCTTACTATTGATTACAGTGCACTAAAAATGATGCTACAGAATGTAAAGCCTGAATTAGTGCCAACTCAAGGAACAATGTTTAGTGAAGCTTTGGAATTGTCTGTGAATTCTTTTTCCAAAAGGGAAAAAAAGTATAAGTCACTAATTATAATCTCTGATGGTGAAGATCATGATGAACAAGCAATTGCAAAATCAAGTGAAATCATTGAAACAGGAATAATAATCCATACAGTTGGTATTGGTTCTCCAGAGGGGACAACAATAATTGACCCTGAAACCAAGGCATTAAAATTGGATGAGCATGGAACGCCAATTGTTAGTAAATTGAATGAACAAGAATTAAAATCTATTGCCGCAGCAGGAAAAGGAACTTATTCATATCTCAACAATGTTGATGATGTTGCCGAAAAGTTATTGTCTGAAATTGATGGAATGGAACAAAAGAGCTTAGGTGCCGTAGTATATAATAGTTATTCAAGTTATTTTCAATATTTCTTTGGGATTGCATTCATTCTATTACTAGCTGAGTGGGTTTTGGTAGGTTCAAAATTAAAAGCCAGTCATTCATGAGAAATTGTATTATATTTATTTTGATGCTTTTGCCTATTTTTTCTTGGGCACAAAAAAAAGAAATCAACGAAGGGAATAAATTGTTTAAAGCGGGTAAATATGATGAAGCAGCAAAAATTTATCAGCAAGCGCTTCAGAAAGATCCAAAAATGATTGAAGGTGCTTACAATCTTGGAGACGCTTTGTATATGCAAAAAAACTATGAAGGTTCCCGTAAGATTTTTGAGACTTCGAGTAAAATGTCTAATGATGATAAGCTAAAAGTTAACAGTCATTACAACATTGGTAATACCTACATGCAAGAACAAAAGTGGAAAGAAGCTGTGGAGTCATACAAAGCCGCTTTAAGGAAAAATCCTCAAGATGAAGATGCAAAATATAACCTATCGTATGCACTTGCTAAAATGAAACAAAATCAGCAAAACCAAAACGACAAAAATAAAAATCAGCAAAACCAGCAAGACAAAAAAGAGAATAAAGATAACAAAGACGATAAGGAGAATAAAGACGACAAAGACGAGAAAAATCAACAACAAAAGCAAGATAAGAAAGACGAAAAAGATCAAGATAAAAAGCCACAACCTCAAGACAGTAAACTCTCGGAACAACAAGCCGATCAATTGCTTAATGCCTTAGCACAAGAAGAAAAGAAACTGCATGATAAAAAAGAAAAAGGCAAAGCAACAATGATAAAAGTGGATAAAGATTGGTAAATTTTAATTTTAGATTGACTTGTTTGTTTGTATAAATCTTTGGTTTTGTTCACATGTTTTCAACATTTAAAAAAAAATAAAAAGATTTTTTTTTAGAAGAGAAAATTCTTTTTAATATTGTAATAGGATTGTACTTACTAACCCATCCTTTATAGAGTCCGACAAGTCACAACGTGTCGGACTTTTTCTTTTTTAAAAACATCTGAAATCCTTTTCAGGACTGAATTCCAACTCATTTCGATTATGTTTCAATATTATTTGTTTAATAAACATTATCAAGTTTTATCACAATTTTCGAAAGAAGGTGAAAAGGAAACACTTGCAGATTATCTTGTTGATATCCCCAAAGATGTTTATCCCGTTGGAAGGCTTGATTATGACAGTGAAGGGTTGTTATTGTTGACAAACGATAAACGTTTTAATGCTTTGATGTTGCAGCCTAGATTTAGTCATACTCGAACCTATTGGGTTCAGGTGGAAGGTTTGATTACCAAAGAAGCGTTAGAATCTTTGGCAAAAGGTGTTTTTATTTCTATTGAAGGGAAAAAATATTTCACTAAAAAAGCAGTTGTATCAATTTTGCCCGATGATTGGACGATTTGGGAAAGAAATCCACCAATTAGATTTAGAAAAAACAGTCCAACTAGTTGGATATCATTGACACTTACAGAAGGTAAAAATAGACAAGTGCGTAAAATGACTGCCGCTGTGGGTTTCCCAACGCTTAGGTTGATTAGAGTAAATATTGGAAATTTGAAAATTAACGATTTAATGCCAGGTACTTTTAGAACTTTGTTGAAAGAGGAGGTTGAAGACATTTTAAAAATTGCTTTTAAATAAATTTTGCAACTTATTTATAAAGTATTTCATTTTTATTACACGTTTATTTTATGTTGGATATTGCAGAGATTAAAAAAGTGTTTCCCAATTTTGAACCTAATCTGATTGATGAAATTGAGCAGTTTGGAGTCGTAAAATGTTTTCAGAACGGCGATATTTTGATGAAAACTGAGCAATATTTTCGTTCATCAATGCTCATTGTCAAAGGTGTTGTGAAAGTATATAGAGAAGATGATGAGGGGCGGAAGTACAGTTTAGAGTTTTAATTACAAGCTCTGGAATTAGTGAAACAACGAG
>CAZNVQ010000111.1:0-8048 GCA_964576425.1 uncultured Flavipsychrobacter sp.
CCCGTTCACTCTCCATTTTTGAGAAATGAATTCAACAAATCCTCCAAGTTTTTCGTCATAAGGTTGGACTTCCCAATTTCTTACATCAATCTCATTCAATCGTTTTTTCCACATTAAATCATCGTCATTGATTTTTGCTTTAAGTTTATCAAATAGAATATGTATTTGATGATTGATTATTCTTATGTTGAATTGATAATTTACAATGAAATCGCTCAATCCTTTTTGATATTTCTTTCTATGTGGAAGTTGATTTGATTTTGCTGTTTCCTCTTGTGCAAACGGAATATCATTGTCATATATGGCTAATGGACTGTGCTCTTGTAATGCTCTGCTTAAATCCCATTCATAAAATTCTTTAACACTTAGTAATGGAAGCATTTCTTCTTCTACAACTTCAGGATAAGCTATGGAAATGCTGTTTAAAACACTAGTGATAGCAACATTGTTACTTTCTTTAAGTAAATATTTGAACATAAATTTCAAATTCTTTCTACTGACATCAGAATTGTTTCTTGCTGTTTCTAGTAAATATTTTTCTAAACTTTTAAGCAAAGATTCCATTGCGTAATTTGTAACGCTTGAACCTCTGTATGCTGCCCACAATTCCCCTGCTGCCCATTGTTTTATTACTGTTCCGTCATTTAATTCAATTTCTATTTGAGAAATCTTGTGTTTGTATTCACAGGTTGCGTTTACATAAAATTCAACCGAATAATTGATGAAATCAATGATAAATTTTATTCCAATCATTGGATGTACCCACAATAAATTGTAAAAAGGTGTTTTGTAAATTCCCGAAGGGAAAAACGAATGTTTATCTCTTATTCCCCAACATTCCTCATCACGCAAAGATTGTCTTGCTAAAAATCTAATTTCGCTTGGAAAAGCAGTTTCTTGTGGTGGCACGTGTTTCCAATTTTTCCAAGCAGTTTCAACTATCAATTCGGGCAATTCCTTTATTAAACGTTGATTTCCTATACCTGAAAGACAACTTTCAATTACGTTTTCGTAAAATGAATTTAGTTTCCAAGAATCACGGCTTTCTTTATAAGAGAATGCTCTTGCAATAAGGTCTTTAATTTCTTCTTTTGAAATTGAAGCCAAGTCAAACAATATTGTAATCAGGTTTGATGATTTGGTTTTGACGTTTTCTTCTTGCCAAAATTCTTTTTCTTCCTCAATCTCTTTCAAATAGGTAAGGACAATTGATTTTGCCGCTTCTAATTCTGCGTTTTCAATTTTGTTGTATTGAACAAGTAATCGGTAATACCAATCCGCAAGAAAATTCAGTATTGAAAGTTTTATTGTCTCTAATTGTGTAAAGTGCTTTTGAATAAAAAACAATGCTTCTTTCCAACCCGAACCAATTGGTAAAAGTAAATTGCTACTTTTAGATTTTTGGTCGCTTTCTTTGCAACAAGTTTTTATAATATGCAAACATCTGTTGAAGAAAACAGCATTGTCTGCAAGAAGTTCTTTCTCAAAAGCGGTAAAAAATGAATTACTATTTTCAGATTTAAAAACAGCAACCAACAATTCATCAGCCCAATATTTTTCAATGGTTTTGTCGGAAATAGTTGCGTTAATCAACACGTTTATCTTACTGCTATTATCAATTAGATAATCTTCAATCCAAAGTCGAAATGCTCGCCTAATTGCAGGTTCATTTCCTAAGCTGCTGAACAAATCTTTGGGCTTCGGATTTTCTTCAAACTTTGTAAAAACATATTTTACTAAAGCCCAATCTTCTAAAATATCGTGAGTTGGGGAATATTTTCTGTTATCGTTTTCCTGAAATACTATTTCATCATTTTCTAAACAAGCGATTGCTTCCGCATCGGATTTATCGGGCTTTGTAAAGAGTTTCATTTCTTTCGCTCTCTTTAATGCAATTTCTTTAAACGCTTCTTCTCGTTTTATTGGAAGTCCATTTCTTGTATTGGTTGAATCTACAACTAATGAGTTCCATAATTTATCTTTAAATTCAGTCAGAGAGACATTAGCGTAATCATCATTTGATTTACTAATGGCTAAAATTGAAAAGTCAAGATATTTAGGGCTTTGAAGTAATTTTTTTACTTTGTCGTTTTTCAGAACACTTTGTAATTGTGGAAATTTTTCAGACATAAGTTTTAATTCTTCTTCATTAAGCGTTGGAATATCAATTATACTCGTTTCGTTCTTATCTATACCGAATTTTAAAGTAATTAAGTCAATCGCATATTTCCGTGATGAAGCAATAATTTTGATTTCGGGGTGTTCTTTAAGCAATGCTAGTAATTGTTTAAAAGCACATTCAGGGTCTGCTTCCAATAATTTTTCCAAACTATCAATGAAAATAATTTTTTCAGGAATGAGCGAAATACAAGAGAAAATATCTTGTATTGTTTCATTCACCCCTTGACTTGAAAAAACATTTGCAATTGTAGATTCATTAAATTGGTCTGCTCTGAAAACAAATACACTTGCATATAGAAAATCTTTTTGTATAATCTCTTTTATCTCGGCAGATTTACCAACACCCGGTTTTCCTGTTACAATCGAAAATTGTGATCCGCTTATAGCTTGCAATATTTTTTCTCTTGTTTCGGTTCTCGGCAATTGAAATTCGTTTTCGCCTTTTCCGATTGAAGTTTTTATTGGGCGTAAAATCTCTTTACTGTCTGATTTAAGCTTTTCAACTGCTTTGAAGTATGGACTTAATTGTGCGTTGTCAAAATGCTTAAAGAAATCTTCGTTCTTGATACTTTCAAGCGTTGCACTTCCTCCGTTTGGATTAAGTGTTGCAACATAAGTAAAAATACTATCCCAAATTTCTTTTTCGGTTGCTGTTGATTTTTTGCTTTTACTTAGCTTAATTAGATTAAGTAAGTACGTTTTATCAATACTGCCTTGGTTTAGCAAATCGTATTCTAAAACATCAACACACTTTAGAAATTCCCAAAGTTCTTTGTCCGTCAAATCTGTATTGTTATTCGCTTCCTTTAATAAGACACGAAAAATATCTAATCGCTCTTTTTTTGCTTTAATTCTGCTTACTTCTGAAAGAAAATCTGTTTCTGTTGCGTGGTTTATTGCCCAATTAAAAAGAGATTTAAGATGATTTCTCTCGTCTTTCGTCAAACCATTTTTAACAACTATAAGTTTATCTCTTGTTTTGTCAAAAATTGAGGTATTACTATAATCTTTCCAAAAAGCACTAATTACTTCTTTGAACTTTTCATTCTCAATAGTAAATGATATGTCGTGTTTTACTTGAATTAATAAGCGATGCTCTCCATTTGGTGATTTTGCAATAGCCAAAAAATCATCAGTTTCATAGCCTCTGTTGGTTACTTGCAATGCAACTTCTATTAGTTCACCTGAAGCAATACAAGGAACATTGCCACGAATGATAAGCGTTGTGAGAAATGCTGTTTGAACCAGTTGTTCAAAGTTTGTCCCTCCACCTCCTTTTTGAAAAACACTTCCTTTTTCTGACATAAAATTATTTATTCAACTCGAATATTTTATTTTGGATTAATTGCAAAAATATAATTAAAAAGACTAAAACTATCAAATAAAGACATACATAAACAAACATAAACTCCACATAAAAACTTTGTCTGAATCTTGTGTTTTGAAATGCAAGACTTCATGCCACATCACTCACACACTTCGATATTTACCACCGTTTCAGGTGTCGTTGGAGGCGTAGGAAAAGCTGTAACAGCAAAGCCTCTTTTAATGGCTATCACACTTCCTGGTCTCACTACTGTTGTTTTATATGCTGCTGCATCCGCTGCTGCCGGTTATGTGGTAAAAAAGGCACTCGACAACATTTCTGCAAAGCTCAATAAGTATTTCAAAGAAAACTTCGGAGACGATGAATAAAGTATTGGGTATAGCGATAGGTGCAGGCCTTGTTTATGGTATGGTCAGACTGCTGAAAATGCAGAATGTATCTGACGTTTCTACCATGAAGATGGTCAACCCTCGCATTCACTCAATCAACTTAGGTGGTTTGACCTCCAGAACAGAAGTTGAAGTCAATAATCCTTCTCGTGATAGCATCCGCATCACAAAACCAGTGGTAACTCTAACATCTAAAAACAAGTTCTTAACGCAATCTGATGCCGAGAATAAGGAAATCGTCATTCAGCCACTTGCCGTAACCAAGATTGATACGATCGAATTGGAATTGTCCTGGTCAATCCTTGCCGGACTTATCAAGAACATCGTCACAAAAATACCTGCTGTAATAACTGCCTGGAAATCGGGTAATAAAAAGAACCTGGTTGCTCAGTTGGGTGTGCCTATGGAAATGTATTTCACCACCTATGTAAACGGACTGTTTTATCAGTCGCCCTCTGAAAAATTGATTTAATGCAGGCACTATCTCACATACCAAGCAAAACTGTAACCAGTGGTTATCGCAGCATCAAAGATGGAAGCCGCTATAATCCGTATTTCCCACCACCTGATGAGCGTGACCGTGTCATCATTAATGATGGTGAGGTAACCGATACGGTTGAGTTAATGGAGAAAGTCGTTTGGAAATACCTTGACGACACCAAGCGAATCGCTCCATTACTCAGGCGGTCTTCCCCCCTTGATACTTGCAAAGCTATTTGGGAATTCATGTACTCCTATATCCAATACAAGTTGGATAAACGAGGACTTGAGCAGCTTCGCAGACCTGCAAGAAGTTGGGCTGAAAGAGCCACCGGGGTTGACTGTGACTGCATGAGCATTTTCGCTTCAAGCATCTTAACCAATCTGCAAATTCCTCACAAGTTCAGAATCACCAAGTATAGCCAGGATTCATGGCAACACGTGTACGTAATTGTCCCAATGGACGGAACTAACTACTGTGTGATTGATGCTGTGGTTTCTGAATTCAACTATGAGAAAAAATACACCGATAAAATGGATTATACTATGAATTTAAAAGGCATAAACGTAGCCGTACTCAGTGGTGTGTCAGGCAATGACCACTATGATGCAGTTATGGCAACATCACTGTCCGGTATTGGTTTAGGTGCAGTCACCAATCAATCAGACCTGGATAAACTCTATCAAAATATTGTAGCTACTCGCAATGCTGTGGCACAAAATCCGAATATGGTATCAACTGTGGATGATCCACAGGCACTCCTTAAAATGTTGGACTATGCTATTCAGTATTGGTACACCGACAAGCGTGACGAAGCATTAGACATTCTTTCAAAGAATGAATCTCAGCTCAATTTGCGCAATGGCATAACTGCCATGAATGGTATTGATTACGACCCAGACGAATTAGCTCTGAGTGGTATCAATGTTAAAGGCTTTTTTACCAATGTGAAGAACACCGTAAAAACGGTTGGGCAGAAAGTTGGTCAAGCAGCTAAAGTAGCTGTCAAGGCGGTTGTAAAGTATAACCCATTAAGTATTGCAGCTCGTGGAGGTTTCTTACTTGCTATGAAACTCAACTTGGGTAAAATGGCTTCTAAATTAAAATGGGCTTATGGTACTCAGCAACAAGCTGCTGCCAAAGGTGTCAATGCTGCCACATGGCAAAAGAGTAAAGATGCTCTTTCAAAAGTTGAAAAGCTTTTTGCCGACAAATTGCAAGGAAGTCGTGATGCACTAAAGAATGCCATTTTGAAAGGTCGTGCCGGAAACCTAAGTGGAATAGTCGAAGACCAAATGTTAGGATACTTGGGTGATCCTGCTTCTGCAACCGTTATCGCTGCTGCCACGCCAGTAATTATTGCCACGATTAAAATCTTGAAAGAATCAGGACTAATCGGCAAGAACGAAAACGTGGATATCAATACGCTCACTAGTGAAGTTACAGCCGATCCTGGAGCTGCTGCCGCTGCTGCTGAAATTCAAGCGAGTGAATCTGATCCTTCTTCTATGGCATTGAGAACTGCATCAACTACTGCTGATGCAAGTGCAGCCCCTACTACCGATGCTCCTGCTGCTGGCGATACAAAAACATCTACTGGTAGTGGCATCATGAGCTTTATTAAAGCAAATCCTGTTCCTGCTGTAATCGGTGGCGGTTTACTAGCCTTTGGTATTTATCAAATGGTGAAACCAAAGAAAAAAGCAACTGGGTTATCAGGCTACAAGAGCAGAAAGAAAACCTCTGCGACAAAATCAAAAAGTCAAACAACGAAGTCTAGGACTTTATCAAAATCAACGCATACCAACAAAAGTATGCCTCCCAAAGTAATGAAACTTTTATAATCAATAAATACGCAAACCATGGCAACAAGAACAAAAAAAACCAAAATCAGTAGCCAAGCTGTAATGGGAGAAATCAAAACCTTGGCTATGCTCACTGGCGGTGTTGTTATCGGCTCGGTGGGCGGAAAAATGATTGATAAGGTATTGAATGTAGATGCAACCGCAACTGGATTCAATGCAAAAGCATTGGCACGACCAATTGTCCTATTGGGCGTTGGTACAGCTGGAAACTTGATGCTCAAAGACCCGAACATGAAAATGCTCGCAACAGGTGTTGGTGCTTCAGGACTTCTTTCCGGTGTGAAAGTGTTTTTGAAAAAGGACTTGTTAGCAGGTCTGGCTGATTTCAGCTTCAATGGTGTAGACGGCTTGGGTGAACCAACTGTGTACCGTGAGCCAATGAATTTGTCAGTAGAACGCTACAATCCTGACTTGCCTGCTCTTTCATCACCAACGGCATTTAATCCCGAAGATATCGCTACACCATCTCGCATGGTAGAAGGCGTAGCTGAGGAAGATTTAGCCTACATCGAAATCATTTAAAAATTCACAAATCAAATAAATCATCAGTATCATGTTAACTCTCGGACAAATCGAAAACAGCGAGTACAACTTGCTAGGTGCAATGTCAGAAGACGATTTCTTGCAAGCACTTGACCTCAGCGGCCCCAACGAAAAAAAGAAGTTGTTCCGCAAAATGCAAACTCAAACACGAGTAGCAACGAATGCCACTGGCTCTCGTTCTCGTGCAGAGTTTGAGAAGCGTATCGCTATGCTTCCAAAAGAAATTCAACAAGGATTGGCAAACCAAAGTTTGCAGGCTGTTGATACCGCATACTATGTGGTTAAAACAATCACCGGATCCAAAGTCATTAAAATGTTCAAAGATGACGACAACAAAGTTGTTGGCACTAGCAACATTTCAAGTGGCAAATTGGAAAAAGGAAACTACTTCCTTTTGTACGGAATCCAATTGTTAGGTGGTGTTGGAGACAGCAATGACTCCCCAGGCACAGTGAACTACGATGTTGTTCCGGACTATGTTCGTGACGGTGAATTCGAGTTCAAAGCCAACGGAACCGTATTGATCCCAAACACTTCTTGCGAAGTATTCCAAACCACAGGTAAGGATACATTCAAAGGCTTGTGGGTATTGGACAATCCAAAAATCATTCGTGACCAACAATCCATCGAGTTCAATATCGAGTGGGCTGCAAATGCTCCTGACCATTCATACCTGAAGGCAATCCTTCGTGGTACTGCTGTAATCAAAGCGTAATCCTATTAAGAGAAATTCACCATGAAAAACCACAAGTTTCAACAGATTCGAGTTCGTGTCACTCAACCGGGTGAAGCAATTCGATTCAATGCACAAACCGATAAGCAATACGCACGCATCAGAGGCATTTATGTTTCTGTGCCTGAAGAACGCTTCGTACCTGGTTGCTTGTTGGGGCTCAAAGTGAACAATCAGGAGGTATTCGAGGATGTGCATGAAGTGAAACTGTTAACCAGTGGCAACCAGGTTGCTCCCAATAAGAAGTTCTTCTTCTTTGAGGAGCAACTGGATGCTGCCGGAAGTACAGTGGAAGGACGTTTTACAGACGGTCAAGTTCCAGTAGTCTCTGAAAATGGCTACGGAGCTTATGGCTACCCCTACGAAGTGAAAATATATCTGTGGCTCACCAATGAAAAATAAGTCAATCTATGGGAGTAACACGGTACAATATCATACGCTTACAAGTTGATAGACCTGGGCAAATCATTCGCTTTCAACATAAGGTTCCATCTTATTTGAAACGTTGCTCCGGGTTTAAGGCTGTACA
>CAZNVQ010000112.1:0-7941 GCA_964576425.1 uncultured Flavipsychrobacter sp.
AACATATTGACCTTATTGTTATGGGAACAAAAGGAACAACCAATTCGAACAGCCTTTTTATTGGTTCTAATACCGAAAAGGTAATTCGAAATGCGCCTTGTCCAGTTTTGGTAATTCCGGCTTCTAGTGGAACTTTCTTTTTGGAAACCGTAGTTTTTTCGTCCACCTTGACTCAAGAACAGTTGCCAGCGTTTAAACAATTAGCAGCTTTACAACAGTTGTTCAACTTTGAAGTAAAAATATTATATATGAAAAACCCTGGAGGTTTTCAGAACGTTGTGGAAACCGAACAGGCATTGTACAAATTAGCTAGCGTTGCAGGTCTTGAATATTCTCAAGTTTTTACAGCAGCGATAGCTTTGGATGAAGAAAAAATGATACTAGATTTTGCCAAAAAAGAAGAAGCCGATTTAATTGTTATGGCAACGCACCAACGAAAAGGATTTTCACATTTATTGTTTGGAAGCCTAACGGAAAACACGGCCAATCAAATTAATATTCCAGTTTTAAGTATCCCTACGCTTTAATTATATATGTTTGAAGAATAAAGCCCGTTGATGAATTTTCATCACGGGCTTTATGTATTATATTTTCATTATTTGAGTTAATCTTATTGTAATCTAAACTAGATTTTATACCTTGTTGCCTTGAATAATTAATCGCATGAAAAATTTTCTTAAATCTTGTTTATTAGCCGGCGCTTCTTTGTTTTTTGGTAACCAAGTATATGCACAATTTAACTTTGCAGGAGGAATGGCTTTCAACAATTATAATGGTAAGAGTTATGAAAAAATGCACTCTGGGCTTCAGTTTCGTTTAGGATACGACGCACCAAATAGTGGTTTATTCATAAACACCGGAATTAACTATAGTCCAAGTGTTGGTAAATTAACAGCTTATCTCGACGATACAAATCCTGAATCTTACTTTCAATTACAAAGAACTACAAATAACTTTTTTCTACATTTTGGAAAGTCTTTTTTTGCACCAGAAAATGATTTTCATTTAAGATTGATTGGAGGTATGAGTATTGATATGATTAATCATACTTACAAATTTGGAGATTCCATTTCTGCAGCTGATAAAAAAATATTTACAGATACTAGCATGATTGGTGAAAAAATTGATTTAGGTCTTGGCATTGATTTTAGGATTGGAGAAGGTAAATTATATGCTGAATATATCATGGCTTTGGCAGCAAATGAGAAAAATGGTCAAGCTTACGACAATCCAGCTGTTACCCATTACGGTGTAATATTTGGTTATATTTTTTATATAAGAGGTAGAAAAAGCATTCGTTGGTAGTAAATAAATTTAATTGATAAAAGACCAGTTTTTTACTGGTCTTTTTTATTTTAAGAAAAATTCACTTTATGTTTATATCAAAGAGTTTAGAAACTTTATTGCTCGCGGCAATGTAATCGATTTGGCAGTGGGTGTCGTTATAGGAGCTGCATTTGGTAAAATTGTAGATTCATTAGTCAATGATATTTTATTGTCGCCAATAAGTTTGGCAATAGATGGTGTCAATTTTTCGGATTTGAAATGGACCATTCGACAAGCTGTGGTGGAAAATGGAGCGGAAATTAAACCCGCATTGAGTTTAAAATATGGTAATTTCATTCAGATGAGCATCAATTTTTTAATCATTGCATTTGTAATATTTATATGGGTGGTGAAACCAATGAACAAATTGAAACAAAAAATTGAAAGAGATACAACCGCACCAACAACTCCAGAAGACATTCAATTGTTACGTGAAATAAGAGACAGTTTAAAAAAAATAAACTATTTGTAAAACCTGGCTGTTTTTGGTTAATTATTACGACATATTAGAATAGAGCAAACAGCTACGAAAGCTGAAATAAAAGGGCTTATCGGAAATAGGTTCTGAAATGGCATCCTTACCGAAATCCGAATAATCAAGTAGCTGCCGAACAATTTTTGTTAGTTCAAGAAGCGTTCGAAACCTTGTCTCGATACTTACGTAGAAGTGAATATAATGATAAGTTAGATGGAAAATATCAAGAACCAGAGCAAAAGCCTTTTGTTCCATATGAGCATACGTTTTATCCAGAAACAGTTTTCACGGAAAAGCCCGTTGCAGAATTCAAGAAAGCTAAAAAATCTTACCCAAAAGGAACAGTGCCTTTCGTCATACTGATGGTTTTAATAATGTGTTTTGTGACATATTTATATTTCTTTTCTCAACCAACTGAAATTTATATCAAATCAAAACAGCCTATAATGTATGTTCCAGAAGATAAGCGAATGGAGCAAAAACCAGATTCTGCAAGCTTGGCAATTGATAGCATTTTCAGGGCTTCGATGCTGAAACACTCAACAGCAATTGACATGGAAGAGAAAGAATCGAGTTCAACAGAATAAAACATATTATCAATAATTTCCAACAAATAAATAACCTTGAATATAGACTTCTATTTCTTACCCTTACTCCTTACTTTTGCGCTGCAATTATGAGTTTAGCTTCTTTAATATTTATACCGATAATACTTGGTGTCGCTAGTTTCTTTATCAAAAACGGAGCGAAAGGATTTGCGTTAGTAAGTTCGTTGACAACCTTATTGATTGCTGCTTTGGTGGCATACAGACAAATGAGTATGGGTCCGATTGATTTTTCCACTTCATGGATTCCTCAATTGGGCACAGAATTTAGGCTTCATGCCGATAGCATGGCAGCGATGCTATGTTTGTTAACTGGAATTGTGATACCAATTATTATAATTGCACAATGGAATAAAGAAGTGGAACGCTCTTCTTCATTTTATGGTTTAATGCTTTTATCTCAAGCTGGAATTACTGGCGTTTTCCTTGCTTATGATGCCTTGTTGTTCTATGTTTTTTGGGAGCTAGCTTTGATACCTGTTTATTTTCTATGTTCGCAATGGGGTGGTGAAAAACGCATTGCAGTAACCTTTAAGTTTTTTGTTTACACTTTTTTAGGGAGTTTAATGATGCTTGCTGCACTTATTTATTTGGCAAGTTTGAATCCTGGTGTGAATAGTTATTCTTGGAGCAACATGGTTCGAGCAGGAGCAAGTTTACCAGTTGCAACACAAACTGGTATTTTCGTATTGATATTTATTGCATTTGCTATTAAAATGCCGATTTTTCCTTTTCATACATGGCAACCCGATACTTATGAGCAATCACCAACCCCAATCACGATTATACTAAGTGCATTGATGGTGAAAATGGGGATGTTCGCTGTTGTTCGTTGGTTGATTCCAGTTGTGCCTCAAGGAACATCTTATTGGTCTGAAACAGTTATTATTCTGTCTATTGTTGGAATCGTTTATGCATCCTTAATTGCTATGCGCCAACAAGATCTTAAAAGATTGGTGGCTTACAGTTCAATTGCACATATGGGATTGATGAGTGCCGTTGCTTTTTCAAATAATGAAGTGGGCACACATGGTTTAATGGTTCAAATGTTTAATCATGGAATCAACATAACAGCTATGTGGTTGTTAGTCAGCATGATTGAACACAGATACGGAACACGCGATATGACCAAGCTTGGTGGAATGGCAACCACGGCACCTCAAATGGCAATTGCCCTTGTAATTGTTTCTTTTGCTAACATCGCTCTTCCACTAACAAATGGTTTTATAGGTGAATTCATGTTGTTTCATGGTTTGTTCCAAAACAGTTCCAACCATCATATTATCTACATGGCGGTGGCTGGTCTAGGAGTTATTTTAGGTGCAGTTTACACACTAAATATGGTGCAAAAAATTGCTTTTGGTGAGGCTGTACCGATGGTTGATAAAAAAGATTTGACATTAAACGAATCCATAGCAATGGCTTTGTTGGTTGTTCTAATTCTATTCTTAGGTGTATATCCAAAACCATTGTTGACGCTCACGCAAAACATGGCTCAATTGATGATGCCTTAAGAATGATTAATTGTATAGATAAATTAGTTAAACAAATAAAAATATCGGGGTAAATTTTGTTTCAATTAACATAATCCTCCGTCAAAGCATATGAAAGCAATAATAGCGGCAACGATAGTCGGTTTGATAATGATGTTCTCAAGCGTCATGACCCAGAACAAAACAACAATAGCATCTTTGGCTACAGTTTTGTTTTTCTTGCTTTTTGGCATCAACATTTGGGAAGTTTCTGAAGCAGCGCAAGCCAACACTTTGGTTGTTCCTTCTTATCTCAACAACATGATGTCAATTGACCAATTTGCTTCATGGTTTAGTTTGATGCTTTCAGGTTGCACGTTGCTTTATGTGTTGTTGATGAAAAATGAAATCACTAAAGTGGGCAATCATGTAGGTGAATACTTTGCTTTGATAGCATTCATCATGGTAGGTGCTTATTTATTAGCTGGATACAGCAATATGTTGGTGTTGTTCATTGGAATTGAAATCATGTCCATCCCACAATACATTCTAGCAGGAAGCGACAAAAGGAATTTAAAAAGTAGTGAATCATCTTTGAAATATTTTTTAATGGGTGCTTTTTCAACAGGCATTTTGTTGATGGGCATCACTCTGCTTTATGGCGCAACAGGTTCTTTCAATATTCTCAATTTCAGAATGTTACAATCTGAAGCATTGAACCCAATGGCACTTGGAGGAATCTTGTTTTTAATCGTTGCTTTAGGTTTCAAAGTATCAGCGGCGCCAATGCATATGTGGACTCCCGATGTGTATGATGGTGCACCAACTTCTTTCACTGCATTTATGAGCACTATTGTGAAAGCAGCAGTATTCATGGCTTTCATCAGATTATTCCACTCTGCATTTGGCAACCTAAGTGGTCATTGGACTATGGTTGTTGCTGTAATCACAGCGGCTACATTATTCATAGGAAACATCACAGCCGTTTTTCAACAAAGCGTGAAAAGAATGCTGGCTTATTCGTCAATTGCACAAGCGGGTTTCATGTTGTTTGCTGTAATGTCTGTTAACGCAACTGCATGGCAAGGAATAATTATTTACGCCATTGCTTATAGTGTTGCATCAGTTGGTGCTTTTTCTGTGCTCATCAAAATGAAAGACAGTACCTACGATGGTTTCAATGGATTGGCTCGCAAACAGCCACTGTTAGCTTTGGTGGCTACTATCTTTTTCATGTCACTTGCTGGCATTCCACTAACTGGTGGTTTCATGGCAAAATATTTTGTTTTGCTTGCAGCAGTGCAACAAGGACAATTGATGTGGTTAGTAATTTTTGCTTTATTGATGGCTGCCGTAAGTGCTTACTATTATTTCAAAGTAATTATTGCCATGTATTTCAAACAAGGTGAAGCCGAGTTGAATAGCGAGATTACAGCTTATGACAAAACAATGTTGGTAGTCACAGCTATTTTGGTTTTACTCATAGGTATTTTACCACAACTATTCTTAAATATTTAAGAAGTTTCATGTCAATATTTCAGCAGTGTAAGTCCTAAAAAATTACTCACATTCTGTGTATTTCTTTTTCAGCGCTTCTAAGTAGATCATTGTAATTTCGGAATTAATAAGCCGAAGAAACAATGGATATTGAACAATTAATGCCGCATGTTGAAGCCTTGATTTTTGCAAGCGAACGCCCAATCACTCAGATTGAAATGACTGAGATGATTGGATTAGCGCTTGAAGAAACTGTGGAAACAGAACGTATTTCAACTTGTATTGAAGCCATTCGTGAAAAATATGAAGTTGATTTTTATCCATTTCATCTTAAAGAAGCAGGCGGCGGCTATCAGTTTTTAACCAAGAAAGCATTTCATAAAACTGTTTTACAATTAAATGGTGACAAACACATCAAAAAATTGTCAGCAGCTGCAATGGAAACACTTTCTATCATTGCATATAAACAACCCATTACAAAATCTGAAATAGAATATATCCGCGGTGTAAGTGCTGATTATTCCATTCAAAAATTGTTGGAAAAAGAATTGATTGTCATAGCAGGAAGAAATGAAGACATGGTGGGAAAGCCATTGGTTTACACAACATCTAAAAACTTCATGGATTACATTGGCATAAACAGTCCAAACCAATTGCCACAACTTAAAGATATCACTAACATAGAAATGGTAATGCCTACAAACGCACTAGAAGCTGTGCCAGAAGAAGCAACGAGTTCATTAGTGGTTTCGGAAGACGGCAGCTTATCGCCAATGAATTAGTGTTTCTTTGTTTTGTTGGAAATATTTCTGACTCGACATACTTGGCGTATAACTTACGTGTAACTTTGTCGGTCATATGAGACCTATTTTCAATTATTCATTAATTTGTTGTAGCCTTTTTTTATCGTCGACTGCAATAGCACAAAAAATTGTAGCTAAAAAGGTAATCCCAAAACTGAAAGCTGATATTGAATTTTTGGCTTCAGATGAACTTGAAGGCAGAAGGGCAGCTTCGGAAGGAGAGCGAAAAGCAGCCATTTATCTTGAAAATGAGTATAAGAAATTAAAAATTTCACCCTATCAGGGAAACTACCAACATCCTTTTCATTTCACATACGGCAAAGAAATTGCAGCAGCCAATCAAATCATTTTGAGTGGTAAAAAAGTTTCAGTTCTTGATGGTGTTTTCCCAATGCCATTTAGTGCCAATTCAAAGTCGCCAATTATTTCAGAAGTATTACCTGATATTTTTGAGCAAGGAAATATTTGGTTGACAGAGTTATATTCGGAGCAAGCGGATGCCAACGATCCTCATTTCGATGTTGAAAAACAGATTTACGAAAAAGCCAAAACTGCTGCACAGCAAGGCGCTGCTGCAATCATTTTTTATGATAATGTAAATGCTAAATATCCACCAACTTTCAATGCGCATTCTGATTTTGAAGCACTTGATATTCCAGTTGTTTTCATGAGTCACCAAGCATTTGAACAATATGTGAAACCTAAGAAAGAGGGTGTTTTGGTGTCACTGAACACTACAATTCAGAAGAGTGAATTTAATGGATTAAATGTAGCTGCATTTATTGACAACAAACAAAAGAATACCGTGATTATTGGCGCTCATTTCGATCATCTTGGATATGGTGAAAATGGCAGTAGTTTATATGCAGGAAAAGATAAATCAATTCATAATGGTGCAGATGATAATGCAAGTGGAACAGCGGGAGTATTACAATTGGCAACTTGGGTGAAAGCGGCTAAACTTCGACAATACAACTATCTTTTTATCAATTTTTCAGCTGAAGAATTAGGTTTGCTTGGATCCAAAGCTTTTGTGAAAAACCTGAAAATAGACAGCAGCAATGTGGCATACATGATTAACATGGATATGATTGGAAGATTGAATGATAGCACACATGCATTGACCGTAGGTGGCGTGGGTACCTCACCAGTGTGGTCACAATTTGTTCCTAAAATACATAAAGATTTTAAAATAGTTATTGATAGTTCAGGTGTTGGACCATCAGACCACACTTCATTTTATCATGCTGGAATTCCTGTTTTGTTTTTATTTACAGGATTACACACGGATTATCACAAGCCATCTGATGACGCGGATAAAATCAATTATGAAGGTGAATTTAGTGTCTTAAAATATGCTTTTGATATCATCAAAGGCATGGATAAATTACCAAAACCTACTTTCACACCAACCAAGCAAAGTACAGTTGGTAAAGTGCGTTTTAAGGTAACACTTGGCATCATGCCCGACTATTCATTTCAAGATGGAGGTGTTCGTGCCGATGGCGTGAGCGAAGATAAACCAGCTGCTAAAGCAGGCATTAAAGCCGGTGACATTATCATTCAGATGGAAGACAAGAAGATACAAGGCATGCAAAGTTATATGGAGGCATTAGCTAGTTTCAAATCTGGACAAACTATTAAAATCACCGTACTGAGAGAAGGTAAGCCAATGGTACTTAACCTCACATTTTAAAACTAAAATTCCTTGGACTTCCTAGCTTTGAGTGGAGATAAAAGTTACGCCCCAAACTGATAAATTT
>CAZNVQ010000113.1:0-7371 GCA_964576425.1 uncultured Flavipsychrobacter sp.
ACAACACAACAAAGAGAATTGGAACAAGAAGACTACATCAGCAGAAAAGTATTTGCCGTAGTGCCTCCTAAAACAGAATACAGTCTGACAGAAAAGGGGATAGAAATCATTCAACTCATAACGACTATCAGAAATTATGGCTTAAAAATGATGGAGACGGAAAAAGAAAACATGGAATAATGAAACTTAGATTAGTATAAAAAGAAAAAGCGAATAGGGATTTCCTATTCGCTTTTTCATTAAGCATTATGCAATATATTTATCTACTATAATTCGGGGCTTCTTTGGTTATCACCACATCATGAGGATGACTTTCTGCCATTGAAGCGGATGTGATGCGAATAAATTGCGCTTCGTCTTGAAGCGTTTTGATATCCTTTGCACCACAATAACCCATGCCGGCTCTCAATCCGCCCATGAACTGTTGCACCACTTCACTCAACATGCCTTTATACGGCACACGACCTACAATGCCTTCAGGAACTAATTTTTTGATATCAGCTTCCACGTCTTGGAAATAGCGGTCTTTCGATCCTTCTTGCATCGCTTCCACCGAGCCCATGCCACGATAGGATTTAAACTTACGTCCTTCGTAAATAATCGTTTCACCAGGACTTTCTTCAGTTCCTGCAAAAATCGAACCTGCCATCACACAAGAAGCTCCGGCAACCAATGCTTTCACCATATCGCCAGTGTAGCGAATGCCGCCATCAGCAATCACAGGAATACCTCTGCGCTTCAAAGCTTGTGCAGCTTCCATGACAGCAGTAAGCTGTGGCGCACCTGCACCCGTCACCACCCTAGTCGTACAAATGGAACCTGGACCTACACCCACTTTCACCGCATCGGCACCAGCATCTGCTAAGGCTTTTGCCCCTGCTGCTGTTGCGATGTTGCCTGCAACGAGTTGTATGCCTTTAAACGTTGTTTTTACTTTCTTCACCATTTCCAAAACTCCTCTTGAATGTCCGTGTGCACTATCGAGGGTGATGATATCAACACCAGCTGCACGTAAAGCTTCCACACGTTCAAGCGTGTCGGCTGTGATGCCCACGGCTGCGCCTACCAACAAACGTCCCATGGCATCTTTAGCAGAATTGGGATGACTTTTAAGATGGATGATATCGCGGAAGGTGATTAAACCTATGAGCTTTCCTTTTTTATCGACAATGGGCAATTTTTCGATTTTATATTTCTCTAAAATCGTTTCTGCCTTTGCCATGCTTGTGCCAGCAGGAGCGGTTACCAAATGCTCTTTGGTCATCACCTCGCTCACTTTTTTCTTCATGTTTTTTTCGAAACGCATGTCGCGATTCGTCAAAATACCCACCAGTATGTGGTCTTTGTTGACAATTGGAATTCCACCAATTTTATTGTCTCTCATCAACTGCACCGCATCGCCAACTAATGCCTCAGGACTTAAAGTGATGGGGTCAACAATCAAGCCACTTTCAGAACGTTTCACTTTGCGCACTTGGTCAGCTTGGCGCTCGATGCTTATATTTTTGTGCAACATGCCAATGCCGCCTTCGCGAGCCAAGGCAATAGCTAGTTTTGCCTCAGTAACAGTGTCCATCGCAGCAGACACCATCGGCATCATTAATTTTATGTCTCTAGTAAGATTAGTGGAAATATTTACTTCGCGTGGAAGGACTTCTGAATAAGCCGGGACGAGGAGCACATCATCAAAAGTGAGACCTTCGCCATAGAATTTAGATTTTGCAGCCATGTGCAAAGATAGTTGGCGCAGACCTATTTTTCCAAAACTGCCTAAAAAATTGTTTTATAGATAAACTTTCAACCAATTGCATTAAATAAAAATCATTTTGAAGGCTGCCAATTTAAAGAGAATTCCTATATTGTATCCATGATTACGCGCCTATTTGACATCGTTGACCAAAGACAGAAAAAACAACCCAACAGTGTTTTGTTAGCCTCTAAAGTTGGAGGACATTGGAAGACCATTAGTAGCCAAGAAGTCTGGAACACCGCACAGTGGCTGAGTGGCGGCATCAGTTCATTGGGCATCAGCACTGATTTTTCAAGCCCAGAAACCCAAGAAAAAATTGCCATCATCTCGCCCAACCGACCAGAATGGGTGATGACCGACCTAGCAGTTCAGCTTTGTGGTGCTGTGTTAACACCAATTTATCCCACCATCAACCCACTTGAATTAGGGGGCATTTTGCAAGAAGCAGAAGTTAAAATTGTGTTTCTCGCCAATCAAGAATTATACGATCGATTTAAAGATTGTTTTCAGCAAAATGAAAACATTAAACATATTTATAGCTTTGATGAGGTGGCAGGCATTCCTAAATGGACTAGCCTTCTTGAAAAACAAATAAAACCAAATCCATCACTAATCGAAAAAATCACGGAACATACCCTTGCGACAATCATTTACACCTCAGGTACAACTGGTGCACCCAAAGGCGTGATGCTGACCCACCGCAATATTGTGAGCAATATTCAAAACTCCATGCCTGCTTTCACCTTTGCAGAAGATGGTGCAAAAGCACTTAGTTTTTTACCCTTGAATCATATTTTCGAAAAAATGGTCACCTACCTCTATGTTGAAGCAGGCATCTCCATTTATTATGCCGAAAACATGGAAACAATTGGTGAAAATCTACGCGAAGTGCAGCCCATTGTGTTCAGTACCGTGCCAAGACTTTTGGAAAAGGTATATGAGAAAATTTTGAGCAAAGCCGTTGATTTTAAAGGCATTAAAAGAGCTTTGTTTTTCTGGGCATTGGAATTGGGGAAACGTTATGATATTCAAGACCAAGGCAGTGCTTGGTATCGCATTCAATTGAGTATTGCCAATGCCCTTGTTTTCAGCAAATGGCGTGCTGCCTTGGGCGGAAATGTGAAAGCCATTGTTTCAGGTTCTGCTGCTTGTCAAGACCGATTAGTGCGCATATTCACCGCAGCAAAATTGGTGGTGATGGAAGGTTATGGTTTGACAGAAACCTCGCCGGTGGTTACGGTCAATCGTTTTGAAGCTGATGGAAGGATGGTGGGCACGATAGGAAAATTGATTCAGAACGTGGAAGTGAAATTGGCTGAAGATGGTGAAATATTGACGAAAGGTCCAAACGTGATGTTGGGATATTACAAGAAACCGGAGATGACAGCTGAAGTATTGAAAGATGGTTGGTTGTACACGGGTGACATTGGCACTTGGCTAGACAATGGCTTCTTGAAAATCACGGATAGAAAAAAAGAAATGTTCAAAACTTCGGGTGGCAAATATGTGGCACCACAAGTGATTGAAAACAAAATGAAAGAAAGTCCATTCATCGAACAAATCATGATAATTGGCGCTGATAAAAAATATGTAAGTGCCTTGATTGTTCCGAATTTCAAAGCATTAAAAAATTACTTGAAACACCATCGTGCATCCGATGCAGGCACTAATCAAGAAATGATTCAACGCAAAGAAGTGCTGACTTTATTGCAGCAACAAGTGGACAAACTGAACAAGGATGTCAATAAGGTAGAGCAAATCAAAAAATTCACTTTATTGCCCAAAGAATGGACCGTAGATTCAGGTGAATTGACCCCTTCATTGAAAGTGAAGAGAAAAGTTATTCTTCAAAAACACGAACAAGATATTGCAGCCATGTATGATGATGTAGCTATTTAAACGTAAAGGGTTATCCATTATTCGACAATCATTTTTTGAAGGTGCAACAACTGACCGTTATCGGCTAAGAGTTGCACCAAATAAAGCCCTGATGGGAGCGGAGAAGGCAGCAGTATTCGATGCTGCTGCACTTTACCTTGAATCACTTTTTGACCTATAGCATTGCTAATTTGATATTGGCAAACTTGCTGCTCAGGATGCTTGACAGGCAACAAAAGACAATCTGATTTGATATAACTAGGAACTTGATATAGAGCCTTGTTGGATGTGTGGTCATCAACACTGGCACCACATATTGCAAAATTAACAAACCGATGTTTATTGAAATATTGAACGATGGTTTGTGCTAGAGAATCTGCAAAACGAGTCCGATTAGCCGCATTGTCTCTGATGCCTGCATAATTCAATTCCATCTGAAAACCGTTTACGGTATTGGTGGTTACATAAGACGTGTGATGAGCCACATTGTAGCCTCCACTGTAATAATTATTGTTGATGCCTGGTGCTGGAATTTGTTGACTTGGCACCGCCGGAAAGCCTTTATTGCCAAGCAATGTACCAAAGGCAAAATCACCACGCAACAATTGAGCATGTGTATAATTTTGGTCGTTGTTGGAGACAAGATTCCTTATAGTGCTGTAATTGATGTATGTAGTTGTGTTCAAAACGGAGTCTGAAAAATCGAGTTCATCATCGTACAACAAATAGCCCAATTCGATTCTTGCGATTGGATTACCATGTCCATGTAAATCGATATACAGCACTTTATTGTTCCAAAAATTTGAAGCAGTAGTTTGGGCTTGGTCGATAAAATTGTGAAACTCATTCCAAGCAGTTGCCGCCTCTGCATTGCCACAAGCACCATCTGCCAAATTTCGGTTAGCATCCATCTTTGCTCGATCCAAAAAATTGTAAATGATATGAGGGGAACACATTAAATATTTGGTCAAAGCTGAATCTATAGCTTGCGCCATTTCAATAGTGTTCGCATCTTGGTCATATACAGGATTATTACAAGTTCTATCCGGAATTGTTGATGGTTGTAGCGAACCACCATGAGGCACAGAAATCACAATGGGCAAAGTGCCCGAACGATAACCAACATAATTTTTGGTGCCATAAACCATGACCTGAGCAGAAGAAACTACACTCAATACTATAAAAACTACACTTGAAATTACTGATTTCATAAAATGCATTGGTAAACAAATGTATCCATTACCCATTAAGCACAAGATTAATTTTTTAGTCCTAATGAATAAGTCTATTTCAAAAACCTATCCTTAATTTCAAGAGAAGGAATAGAACATGTCTCTTTTTTGCCAAACCATTGATATCGATGACGGGCAACAAACCGATAGCAAATATTTCGCCAATGTCTTGGGATAAAAGAAAACAAGGTCACCAATTTTGGCCAACCGACAAGACAACGAGCAATTGCCAACACCGCATCTGCATATTGATACGCTTGATTGTTTTGAATGAAAATGAGAGATTCAGAAGTTGATGGAATATTATGTTTCAAAATAAGCTTGTGCCCTATTTCAGACTGTTGAGATGCAAAATAGAGCACCCTTTTTTTGTCGTGTTTAATTAAAAAACGAACAGTAGCATTGCAAAGATTACAAACCCCATCAAACAAGACAATATTCATGGATTTATTGAAAAATATAGAAACAAATAGTTTGAACTAAAGTTGAAAATGCTTTCAACAATTAACATCCAAGCGGAATTGGAATAAAACTATTCAATACTTTTTAAAAGCGAATTACACTATAGTCACAAATCAATTTATTCTATTTCATATACTTAAACTGACATTAAAATTCAAAGACTTATATAACTTTGTTCTTGAATTGATAACTACTCGTTGTATTACATCGTATTTGTAAACGCACTTTGTCCAATTTCGGTAATCAATTTTTCCTATAAAGGACAAGTCCTGTTTTCAATACCACACCTGCCGTTACCATTTTAACGATTGAAGAAAATTTAAAAATCAATAAGAATGAAAGCAAAACTCTTTGCAATCTTTACGAGCTTTTGTTTAGCCCAAAACGCCATCGCACAATCAAACTACCCAATTAATTTACAAAGCCAATCTGAACTAATTCAATTAAAAGAAAACATGAATCAGGATCAAGAATTGCCTGAGCTACAAAACACAACCAATGAACCCTTCAGCGATATTGATGTCTCTTGGCAAAATGGAAGTGACAGACGAACTGAAAACATTTGGAAGGGGAATAAATATTTTACGCCAAGTATTTTTGTGGATGTCAACTACACCCACTCTTTCAATACGCCAAACGACAATACGGTTGTGGGTTCCACAGCTTTGACAAGAGATGATGAGGTTCAACTTTCTGCATTGCATTTCGGAGGTGATTTTAATTATAAAGGAGCAAGAGCTCGCTTTATGACCCAATTCGGAACTCGCTCAACCGTTGTTCCAAGAAATGATTTGAGCACATACAGAGGACAGTATAAATTAGCTGATGTTTATCGCTATTTGAGTGAAGCATCTGCTGGTTATCATTTTGACAAATGGTATGGAATTAATGTTGATGCTGGTTTATTCATGTCTTATTTGGGGCTCAATTCATTTTATCAAGCTGAAAACTGGGAATATCAAGCATCATTTACATCTGACAATACCCCTTGGTTTTTCAGCGGCGTAAGGGTTCAAATTTTCCCAAGCAAACATCTGAAAATTGAACCTTGGTTGGTGAATGGATGGCAAAGCTATGGCAAGTTCAACAGCATGCCTGGTATTGGTGGAAACATTACTTGGATGCCCAATAGTAATATTAAACTATTGACCAACAATTATTTTGGCACAGATGCAGGCGGAATTCCTGATAGAAAAAGATTTCATTCAGATAATAGTTTCTTGATGCGCTATTACCATCGTCCAAAAAATGAGGGTATCACGCAAATGGCATTTTCGTTGACGGGTGATATTGGATTTGAAAAAGGTGGCGGTGTAAATGGTTTTAAAAACGGCGATAGCACTCAAGGTCCCGCACAATATTTTGCTAGTTTGATGTTTTACAACAGAATTTGGTTTGCACATAACAAGTGTGCATGGACTATTGGTGGCGGTGTAATGACCAATCCCGGAAGATACTTAGTGCTATACCCAACAGGACAAGCAAGTCCTTTGCCTAACCCAAACAACCCTACACAAACAGAAGGCGCGTTTCCTTTTAGTGCCAATCCTGGCGACCAATTTTTTGGTTGGGACTGCTCCACCAACTTTGATTATATGCCCAATCAAAGCATCACTTTTAGAATTGAATTGGTATCCCTTAATGCCAACATTCCCTATTTTGCAGGTAGTGGCGGAGTAACCTCCCAAACTGGTTATGCGACAGCAACACTCGACCCCAATTGGCGACCTGACTTAGTGAAATGCGAGCAGAGAATCATTATGGCAGTTTTGTATAGGTTGTAATTTTTTGAGATAGTGTGTAAAAAATACTAGTAGTGGCTAAAACACAAAAGAATTTTATTGAAAAATTTAGCAACTATGGATTCCCATTTCATTTACAACCACTCTATTTTTAGTTGATTGTGTAGGCAGACAGCTTATAGCATTTTTCTTTTTTGTGAATTAAAATTAGGAGTAATACTCATTTTTCAAATATAGTAAAAAGATGAAGGTTGTGCCTTCGCCTAACTGTTTTTTATTAAGCTTCCGAGAACAGGGGGGTATAGAA
>CAZNVQ010000114.1:0-7252 GCA_964576425.1 uncultured Flavipsychrobacter sp.
CGAATGGCGCGAATTCTTCGCAGCGCTTGGCGATGATCCTGCTTCCATTGAAAATGCTATTCATTGTTGGTGCATGATGTTGCTGCTTCAATTGCCACAGGAATATATTGAACAATCCATGCTGTTGCTCCATCCAGTTGCCATGAGATTGCAATTGCGTCATGGCATTAATGATAGCACACTCATTGATGATACATACAATTCCGATTTGACTTCATTATCTATAGCCTTAGATTTTCTAGAGCAACAACAGCAACACCAATTCCGAACCGTTATTTTGTCGGACATGCTACAAATGGGAAAATCGGATATGGAGCTTTATGAAGAAGTCAGTCATTTAATCAGCAGACGCAATGTGCAAAGGTTTATTGGGGTAGGTCCTGCTATTTATAGAAATAAAGCCGTTTTCAAGAAATACAAGAAACTTAAAACACATTTTTTCAAAAGCACCGAAGAACTGTTGCAAAATTTTCATTTACTTCAATTTGAAAAAGAAGCTATCCTGCTAAAAGGTGCGCGTAGCTTTGCTTTTGAGAAATTAGGTCAATTGTTGGAACAAAAAGTACATCAAACAGTGATGTCCATAAACCTTTCATTTTTGACGCACAACTTAAACGTGTTCAGAGCACAATTGCCACCCAATGTGAAAACAATGGCTATGGTGAAAGCTTTCTCCTATGGAAGTGGTAGTTTTGAAATTGCGCATCTATTACAATATTCTGGTGTTGATTATCTCACTGTTGCTTATACAGATGAAGGGGTTAGTTTGCGTAAAGCAGGCATTAGTCTGCCCATCATGGTGATGAGTCCCGATATTGCTTCCTTTGATAGAATGATTGCATGGAAACTAGAACCGGAAATCTTTAATCTCCGTTCACTACAGGCATTTTTAGATATTGCCCAAATGATGCAAGTGGATGCCTATCCCATTCACATTAAGTTGGATACGGGCATGCACCGTCTTGGTTTTGAGCCTCAGGATATGGCACAGCTTGGTTCTTTATTGCAACAACAAACTGCTGTTAAAGTGGTGTCTGTTTTTAGTCATTTAGC
This sequence comes from uncultured Flavipsychrobacter sp., assembly GCA_964576425.1. Lineage (GTDB taxonomy): Bacteria > Bacteroidota > Bacteroidia > Chitinophagales > Chitinophagaceae > JAFIGV01. The sequence continues at coordinate 1,054 of CAZNVQ010000114.1, forward strand.
TGGCAGTGAGGACCTTACATATGATACGTTTACCCAAGAACAAGCGCATCGGTTTTTGGAAATGAGTACTACAATTCAATCATGTTTAGGCTATCAGCCGATTCGCCATTTGTGCAATTCAGCAGCCATTGCTCGACACCCTAATTTGCATTTCGAAATGGTGCGTTTAGGTCTAGGATTGTATGGCATCGATGGCAGTGGACAATTACAAAAGAAGTTGAAACAAATCGGTACGCTCAAAACAATTATTGCACAAGTCAAGCAGGTGGCTCCCGGAGAAACAATCGGCTACGGACGAGCAGGAAGTGTTCAACATGAAATGCGTATCGCTACAATTTCAATTGGTTATGCAGATGGTTACCCACGCGCTTTAAGCAATGGTAAAGGTTATGTGTTGATTCATGGCAAGCAAGCACCGATTGTTGGTGTCGTATGTATGGATATGTGTATGGTGAATATCAGTGATATCCCAGAAGCACAAGAAGGGGATGAAGTGATTGTTTTTGGCCCACAATTACCTATTACTCAACTTGCTGATTGGAGTGGTACTATTAGTTATGAAATGATGACTGGTATTTCACAAAGAGTGAAACGTGTATATGTAAATGAGGACTAGCCTAATATCATTTTTTTGATTGCCCATAGCTTTGATTGTGTTCTACTAAACACTAGATAAGGCACTCGCTGCCCACCAAAGCTTCTAAAGAATTGTTCAATACCCGCATCCATACTGCCTTCAAAATCAAATATGGAAAGATTCATGGACTGTGCCAATTGAATAGCCTGCCAAATCAATAAGGACACTGCTCCTGAATGCACTTTGTCTTGGTTTATGGAAGAAAGGAGTAAGTACATCTGCTGTTGATCCCAGACCACATAAGCCATAGCTGCAACGGTTTGGTCAGGATATAAAGCTGTCAACATACGCCCTGAATGACGGTCAATGCCAGCTTGCATCAAGCGAATTAGTTGTTGTTTATCCGTTGGATAAGGCTTATTTTTTCTAATGAATGTTTGTTGATGCAAGGCACAGAATTGCTCGAGTTGATGATTACCTTCTATAACCATTAGTTCCTTTTCAGCTTGTCGAATATGGTTCCTTTGACTACTTTTCATATTCGCCCAAATCTTTGCTAGCGGCTGCTTAAGGTCAATATGGTAAGTCAATCCCTGACTCACTTGAAACCCCTTATGTTTCAAAGGTAAAAAGTTGGCATAGCCTGGTCGACATCGGTATTCTTCAAAACTACAGCTAGGTAATTGTTGCTGAAATTGTGCATAGCATTTGTCTTCAATAGTCCACAAACTGTAGGTTTTTTGTTGTTCTGGAATAAAAAAGACTGGACCTAAATAGGGCGTGAGTGCAGGGTTTCTTGATAAACTGAACCCTAATTTATTATCAATACAAAGCGGCCAAATGCCGATAATGTTTTCTTTTTCTTTAGCTATTAATGCCATCCAATTTGGGTGCACCAAATCCAACCACCAGGGTTGATGAAATAGGGGAACTTGGTGTTCGGCGCAGAAATGGCGATATGTTTCTTGTGTCGACAATGGATTTATTTGAATTGTAAAACCTTTGCTGGCTGAATGTTACGGATGTACAATGATGGAATCCACATACACAAAACACATACAAGGAGTGTAGAGGCGTCAATTATAGCAATGTGCCACCAATTAAACCGAACAGGTACTTGACTCATATAGTACGTGGATTCATTCAATTGAAGGAAACCAGTTTTGGATTGAATCATACAAAACCCTATTCCAATGATATTGCCCAATAGAATGCCACAACCTGAAATGATAGTCGCATAATAGAAAAAGACTTTTTGGGTTTCTTTCTCTGCCATGCCCATCGCTTTCAACAAACCAATATGTCTAGCTTGTTCCACAATGAGGATGATGAGTGCCACCGCTAAGTTGATTATTGCCACCACCGCCATAATAAACAATACTACTTCTGCATTAATGTCTTGCAATTTCAACCAATCAAAAATATTCACATACACTTCTTTCATAGTGTATGAAGAAAGCGGTGGTTGTAGTATGTCATAGAAGATGTGTGCCGAAACAGAATCATCTTCATTTGCATTGTACAAATCAATTTGGTAACCATTGATTTCATTGGCTTGCCAATTGTTGATACGTTGCAATAAGCGGATATCACAAAGGGCATAATCTTTGTCTATTTCATCCATACCTGTGTGAAAAATGCCTACAAGTTTTACCTTTCTGATTCTTGGTGTTGTGGTGCCAGGTTCTAAAAAATAGAGTTGTACATCATCACCAACAGTCAAACTTAACCGGTCAGCAGTGGTTTGTGATAAAATGATATCCTTGCTATAGCTAGAGTCTTTATAGTTAATGGGATGGCCAGAGAAATTAATTTTATTAGAAAAGCGAAAAGATGGACTTACTCCTTTGAGTCGAATACCTTCCATATAGCCTTTGGATTGCAAAATGCCAGGACGGGCTGCCCAAGGTTCAATTTGCAGGACTTCTGGCATATTTTTCACTTTCTTCAACAGCGTAGCATCAAGCTTGATAGGCTGCGGGGTGATTAAGTTGGAGGCATTCACTTCATAAGGCGTAATGAGTACATGTCCCCAAAAGCTGAAGAGCTTTTCTCGAATTTCGTATTTGAATCCATTGATGAAAGCAAGGGCTATAATCATCACAGCCACACTCAGTCCGGTTGCCACAATGGCCAACCGAATGATGAAGGATGAAAACGTTCCTTTTTGCTTCAGCAGGTTTCTTCGCGCTATGAAAAATGGTAAGTTCAAGTGATTCCAAAAATAAAGATTTTAAAAGGATTTTTGGTATTGTTCCTTTCAAGGGATATTCACGAGTTGTAGCTGCTGGGCACGGGTAAACCCAAAGATTCGTCATTATGAGTCACATGGCAAACCCCCACGTCCGTCATTGCGAGGCACGAAGCAATCTTTTATATGATAAATATCAGGTTTGCCTAAACGACTTTATTTTTAAGCAATTTTCAGGTTTGCTATGATTATGTTTTCTAGTTCGAGACACGGACGTCCAAACCTTCGTGAAATCAGATGTCTTCGTACCTCGCCATGACGTAATGGTTTGGCTTTGCATTTAGTCCTTCGAGAGTTGACCAACGCGAGACAAGATTGAATGAAACCTTCGCGAATCCAGATGGCGTCCGTTCTTAGTCGTGCTGAAAGGTTTACTCTTTTTAATTACATTATATTACATAAAAAAAGTGCTGAGCGATTAATCTCAGCACTTTCAATACAATTATCAGACAATATTTAATCTATTGCAATTGCACCTTCAATCAAAACACTTGTTTTGTTGTGTAGCACTTCCACAAAACCGCCTGTGATTTCATACATTTCGGTCGTGTTTTTGTCTTTCAATATTTTAATTTTACCCTTTCCCAAAGTGGCAATGATTGGTGCATGGTGGTCTAAGATCTCGAAAGAACCTTCGATACCAGGCAACTGAACGCCATAAACTTGACCGCTATAAACTTTGTGTTCTGGTGATAATATATCTAACTGCATGATTAATTTTTATCTTTAATGAGCTAAAACTGTTATTATTCTATTAGTTTTTCGCTTGTTCCATCATTTTCTTACCTTTTGCAATCGCATCGTCGATAGTACCAACAAGGTTGAAGGCAGCTTCTGGATATTCATCCACTTCACCATCCATAATCATGTTGAAACCACGAATTGTTTCGTCAATTGGCACCAACACTCCTTTCAAACCTGTGAACTGCTCAGCCACGTGGAAAGGTTGTGATAAGAAACGTTGTACTTTACGAGCACGAGCAACCGTTTGCTTATCTTCTTCAGAAAGTTCATCCATACCCAAGATTGCGATGATGTCTTGCAATTCTTTATAACGTTGAAGGATAGATTTTACTCTGTTCGCACAATTGTAATGCGCATCACCAACAATTGCAGGGGTAAGGATACGAGAAGTTGAATCCAATGGGTCAACCGCAGGATAGATACCTAAATCCGCAATTTTACGCGACAATACCGTAGTAGCATCTAAGTGAGCAAAAGTCGTTGCTGGCGCTGGATCGGTCAAGTCATCCGCTGGTACATAAACCGCTTGTACAGAAGTGATAGAACCATTTTTAGTGGATGTAATCCGCTCTTGCATCAAACCCATTTCAGTAGCCAAGGTAGGTTGATAACCAACCGCTGAAGGCATACGACCTAAAAGTGCCGATACCTCAGAACCTGCTTGGGTGAAACGGAAGATGTTATCCACGAAGAAAAGGATATCCTTTCCTTTGCCTGTGCCATCACCATCACGGAAATATTCAGCAAGTGTCAATCCTGAAAGCGCCACACGAGCACGAGCTCCAGGAGGCTCGTTCATTTGACCAAATACGAAAGTAGCTTTAGATTCTTTCAACTCTTCCATGTCAACAGAGGCTAAGTCCCAACCGCCTTCTTCCATGCTGTGTTTGAACTTATCACCGTATTTAACGATACCAGCTTCAATCATTTCACGCATTAAGTCGTTACCCTCACGTGTACGCTCGCCTACACCTGCAAATACAGAAAGACCTGCATAAGCTTTGGCAATGTTGTTGATCAATTCTTGAATCAATACTGTTTTACCTACACCGGCACCACCGAACAAACCGATTTTACCACCCTTTGCATAAGGTTCAATCAAATCAATTACCTTAATACCTGTGAATAAAATTTCAGATGAAGTACTTAGGTTTTCAAATAATGGTGGTTTTGCATGGATAGCGCGACTGTTTGCTTTTGACGTTGCAGGCAAACCATCGATGGCATCACCTGTTACGTTGAAAAGACGACCGTGGATTTGCTCTCCTGTAGGCATTGCAATCGCCTTACCAGTGTCCACAACTTCCATTCCACGAACTAGCCCTTCAGTTCCGTCCATGGCTACCGTACGAACACTGTCTTCACCAAGGTGTTGCTGCACTTCAAGTACCAGCTTATCACCGTTTTCACGGGTTAATTCAAGCGCGTTGTAGATTTCAGGAAGCTTGTTTCCGCTGCTGAAGTAAACGTCCACAACCGGTCCGATGATTTGTTTGATTTTACCAACGTTTGGCATAGTATAAATTAAAAAGTCAACATTGAAAAGATTAGACTGAGTATATACTTTTTGTAAACGCAGCCTAAATTTGGCGCAAAGGTATGCTTATGTGATGAAAAAGCAAAAAGAGTTCAATAGATATTTAAGGGTTTCCCCAATCCATATAGCTATATTTATCTTATATAAATGAATTTGTTGCTGAGAATCTTTATCATAAAGATAGGGATTAACTTTATGTATTTTAAAATGTCTTCATAAATTATCCTGCTGTTGTTCTAGAAACACTTAATTTTGTCAGCCCTAATTGCAATCATAGTCCTAACAATTTTATGTGGTACGTCCTATACACCAAACCTAGAAATGAGAAAAAAACAGCAAGTTTATTGGCAACTAAAGGGTTTATGGTTTTCTGTCCCACGCAAATCAACATCAAACAATGGAGCGACCGCAAGAAAAAAGTGGAAGAGCCTTTGTTTCGGTCCTACTTGTTTGTGCAATTAGCGGATTACCAAAAGGAATGTGTGGAAGTGCTCACCACACCAGGTGCAGTTCGTTTTTTATGGTGGCAAAAAAAACCAGGTATTGTTCGGGATGAAGAAATCGAAGCCATTAAACTGTTTTTGCGCGTTTACGATAAAATTGAAACAGCGGAAGTTACGGATTTGGTGCAGCCGGGCGACCAAGTCACCATCACATCAGGACCTTTTGTGCAAAAAACAGGAGAACTCATCAGAATTAGAGGCAATAAAGCCTACCTTAAAATTGCTGCTTTGGGCGTGCAACTCATCGCAGAAGTACCGGCAACGGCGGTTGCGCCCAAAACGGTGTAAATGATGATGGAATAATAGCTCATTTTTTTTAAACTTATTTATTGAGTTTGCTTTGAAGAATTTCCCCTTTTCGTAATACAAACGTAGTTCCAACCAAACCTCCACGAAGTGTCATTGCGAGGTACGGGCAAACCTCCACGTCCGTCATTGCGAGGCACGAAGCAATCTACTTTAGGATAAGTATTTGGGTTTGCTATCAGTACGCTACATAGAATTAGATTTAATAGGTTTGTTGTAGTGTCATTTTCTATACAAGAAGGTTTCCCCCATTCCTTTGCTACAACCCAAAACCATATTAA
>CAZNVQ010000115.1:0-7151 GCA_964576425.1 uncultured Flavipsychrobacter sp.
AAATCTTTATTTTTTGATTCACTTTCATGTCTTCCAACACCAGCATTAATCCGATTTATTTCATCTTTCGATTATTACTTTATCCATTTGCCTTGCTTTACGAGTTGATTGTTTGGCTACGTAATAGGCTCTATGATTCTGGTTTTTCATCATCCATTTCTTTTAGCATTCCGATTATTTCAGTTGGTAATCTTTCTGTTGGCGGAACGGGAAAAACTCCTCATGTTGAGTATTTAATTCGTTTGCTGCAATATAAATTTAAAGTGGCAACTATGAGCAGAGGGTACAAACGTAAAACTCAAGGGTTTTTAATTGCAAATGAAACTTCAACAGCTTTAAGTATAGGCGATGAACCCATGCAATATCACATGAAATATTCAGATGTGGTGGTTAGTGTTTCCGAAGAACGAATTACTGGAATACCTAAACTTTTGCAACAAGTTCCTGATACCGACGTGATATTGCTTGATGATGCTTACCAACATCGAAGTGTTCGTCCTGGTGTAAATATTCTCATCACCGATTATTCTCAACCGTTTTATGAAGATCATATTTTGCCTTATGGAAGATTGAGAGAAAGTAGAAGTGCTTACAGAAGGGCGGATATCATAATTGTTTCCAAATCGCCACTTCATCTGAGCGCAACAACGGCTCAAACTATCAAAAATAAAATTATGCCATTGCCAAATCAAAAGGTGTTTTTTTCTGGTATAAGTTACGCGCCTCCAGTTGATTTGTTAACTCAATCTTTGGTTCATTTATTCGATAAAAATGTGTTGCTTGTTTGTTGCATTGCTAAGCCACAACCTTTGTTGCAATACGTCACAGAACATGCTAGACAAGTGCATCTCCTGTCTTATGCTGATCATCATTATTTCAGAGAGAATGATTTAGTTGAAATCAAAACTGCCTACGACAATTGGCAGGTAGCTAATAAAATATTACTCACCACTGAAAAAGACGCAACTCGACTTTTATTGCACAAAGAGACCTTGATTTCTTGGAATATTCAGCTCGTAGTTTTGCCTATTCAAATTTCAATTTTACTGGGACAAGAGCAAGAATTTAATGAGCAAATTCTTAATTATGTGGAACAAAACGCAGCTGAATACCAACAGTACAAAGCATAATTTATATTCAATTCATTACATAAAAAAAGACTGCACTTTAGCAGTCTTTTTTTTATATTGATAATAGATTTTATTTCATTGAAGCTGCATCTTTCAAGAATTGTTGCAAACCCAAATCAGTCAATGGATGTTTCAACAAACCAAGAATAGAAGACAATGGCGCTGTCACAACATCGGCTCCTGCAGCCGCACAACGTACAATATGTAGTGGCGTGCGAATGGAAGCAGCAAGCACTTCAGTCAAATAACCTTGTGCATTGTAGATAGCTACAATTTCTTCAATAAGCTGCATGCCATCCCAATTACTATCGTCGATGCGACCAAGAAATGGCGAAACATAAGTTGCACCAGCTTTGGCAGCTAAAATAGCCTGACCTGCCGAAAACACAAGTGTGCAATTGGTTTGTATATCGTTGTTGGTAAACCATTTGATGGCTTTGATGCCGTCTTTAATCATGGGCACTTTCACCACAATGTTGGGATGGATTTTTTTGAGCTCCAAACCTTCAGCAACAATTTCGTCAAATGTTGTTCCGAAAACTTCAGCGCTGATTGGACCATCTACCATTTCGCAGATGGTTTTGTAATGTTGAAAAATGGCTTCTTTGCCTTTCACTCCTTCTTTAGCCATTAAAGACGGATTGGTGGTTACGCCATCTAAAACGCCTAAATCGTGTGCTTCGCGAATTTGGTCGAGGTTGGCAGTGTCAATGAAAAACTTCATGTAATGATTATTATGATATTAAAAGAAAGGTTGTTGATTTTCGCAGCGAAATTAGGTTGAAAACAAATGGAATGAAAATAAAATCGAAGGAGAGAAAGATAAAAAAACTGACAGGTTACTCACATCACACCGCTACGACCACCTACCCTTGCTACATTCCTGTCCTGGGGGAGTTCAGTAGGAGCTGGTCGTGTAAGACCTGTCAGGGCGGCAAAGGTAAGAGTTGAATTGATTCAATCTAATTGTTGAAAAAATATTTTTTGTTTTAAATTGAAATGAGGGTTTTGGATAATTTTTTATTCTCATACATATTGTGTTATTAGTTAATTAAATTTTTTCTTAATCAAATACTGTTTAATAATTTATTGAATTCGATAATTATGCAGTTTATCTTCTATTAATTAAGTTCAGTTGCATTGTAATTGTTTTCTGTGCTAGTAATTTAGTCCAAATGGAACGTTTGATTACGTATTACAAATAGTGTATAGTTCAATTTAAACATATGATATGTGTCCATGTTAATCACTGAATTTGTTACGAAAAAAAAATCCACAACTTCTAAAGCTGTGGATTTTTCGGTTTAAGAAAAGAAAACTATTTATTTGCTCATTTCAGCAAAATACTTGTGGAAATATGGAATGGTTTCAATGCCTTTGAAATAGTTCGCTACATCATATTTTTCGTTTGGTGAGTGGATGTTATCGTTGTCCAAGCCAAAGCCCATGAGCACAGTTTTCAGCCCAAGAATTCTTTCAAAGAGTGCAATGATTGGAATTGAACCGCCGCCTCTTGTTGGAATTGGGTCCTTACCAAAAGCAGTCTTAATGGCTTCTGATGCTGCTTTGTAGGCTATTGAATCTGTTGGTGTCACCACAGGTTCACCACCGTGATGCGGAGTCACTTTCACCTTCACCGAACCTGCAGCAATTTTTTCAAAATGTTTTTGGAATAACATAGCAATTTCGTCAGAAACCTGATGAGGCACTAGTCTCATTGAGATTTTAGCATATGCTTTTGAAGGCAAAACTGTTTTAGCACCTTCGCCAATGTAGCCACCCCAAATGCCATTCACATCGAGCGTTGGACGAACACCTGTTCTTTCCAATGTGCTGTATCCTTTTTCACCCCAAACATCATTCACGCCTAACTCGTTTTTATACTCTTCAAGGTCGAACGGAGCGGCGTTCAAAGCTTGTCTTTCCGCTTGTGTCAACTCGGCTACCTTATCATAAAACCCTGGAATCGTAATATGATTGTTTTCGTCGTGCATTGAGGCAATCATTTGGCACAAAGCATTCACCGGATTGTGCACAGCACCACCATAAACTCCGCTATGCAAATCGCGATTAGGTCCGGTAACTTCCACTTCCATGTATGCCAAGCCTCTCAATCCTGTTTCTATGGAAGGATGTTCCATGCTAATCATTGAAGTATCGGAAACAAGTACGATGTCGGCTTTTAGTTTTTCTTTGTTTTGCTCCAAAAAGAGTCCCAAATTAGAAGAACCAACTTCTTCTTCCCCTTCAATCATAAATTTCACATTGCAAGCTAAAGTGCCTGTAGCGTGCATCACTTCAAGTGCTTTCACATGCATAAACATTTGACCTTTGTCGTCGCAAGCGCCACGAGCATATATTTTTCCGTCTTTGATGACAGGGTCGAAAGGTCCGCTGTGCCAAAGTTCTAGTGGGTCAGCAGGTTGAACATCATAGTGTCCGTACACTAAAACAGTTGGTGCATTTGGATCAACCATTTTCACGCCATAAACTATTGGATGACCGGCAGTTGGGCAGATTTCCACTTCATCACATCCGGCTTTTAACAAATTTGCTTTAACGGCATCAGCACAACGAGCCACATCATTTTTGTATTGGCTATCGGCGCTTACAGATGGGATGCGCAAAAGATCGAGCAATTCATCAAGGAATTTTTGTCTGTTGGCATCTAAATATTCATTCCAAACTTTCATGGTTTTTTATTTTGTGCCCAAATGTAGATAATTCAATAAATTAAGCATTCAAACCTTTAAAATTTCCCCCTTTTGGCAAATTGATAAATGTGTTAAAAATATAATATAAATTATAGGGTATTAAAGTGTGAATTGGATAATATTCTTTAGTTGACGAAAATTCTACTAACTTTGCCCACTTTTAAATTACTCCTCCGAATATGAAGTTGTCGCAATTTAAATTCGACTTACCCCTTAATCTCATAGCACAACATCCCACAAAAACTCGTGAAGAGAGCCGCTTGATGGTGGTTCATCGCAATACGGGCAAAATCGAACATAAAGTTTTCAAGGACATTCTTGATTTTTATAACGATAAAGATGTGATGATTGTCAACAATACTAAGGTTTTTCCAGCACGTCTATATGGTCGTAAAGAAAAAACGGGTGCAAAAATTGAAGTTTTTTTATTGCGTGAGCTCAACAAGCCCAATAAACTTTGGGATGTAATTGTTGACCCTGCCAGAAAAATCAGGGTTGGTAATAAACTCTATTTTGGCGACAATGACGAGTTGGTTGCAGAAGTAATTGACAACACGACATCGAGAGGTAGAACTATTCGCTTCTTGTTTGATGGTGATGATAACGCCTTCCGTCAAATGTTGGAAACTTTGGGTGAAACTCCATTGCCAAAATATATCAAGCGCAAACCAGATGTAGAAGATAAAGAACGCTATCAAACGGTTTATGCTAAATATGAAGGAGCTGTGGCTGCTCCAACAGCAGGTTTGCATTTTAGCCGAGAACTAATCAAGCGTCTTGAAATCATTGGCGTGAAATTCGCTGAAGTAACCTTGCATACTGGATTAGGAACATTCCGTCCTATTGAGGTGGAAGACCTTTCCAAACATAAAATGGATGCAGAATATTTCAAAATTAATGATTATGCAGCAAACATTGTCAACAATGCAAAAACTGAAAAAAGAAACATTTGTTCTGTTGGCACCACAACCATGCGAGCTTTGGAAAGTTCTGTTACTGCGCAAGGATTTTTGAAACCAGTAGAAGGGTGGACCAACTTATTTGTTCATCCACCACATGATTTCAACATAGCCAATTCGCTGATTACTAATTTCCATTTGCCAAAGACAAGTTTGTTGATCATGACATGCGCTTTTGCGGGTTACGATTTGACTATGGAGGCTTACCAAACAGCGATAAAAGAAAAATATCGTTTCTTTGGTTACGGAGATGCATTATTAATTGTTTAATTAATTATAAAATTTCAAATTTCAACAGCGTGTTCTTTTATGTGCACGCTGTTATATTTTTGGGTCAGTTATGAAAATAAACGACATCATTCAGGCTTCAATAGCAACCAAACAACAGATTTTGAACAATCAACAATTGATTGAGCGAATCGAATTGGCAACAAATCGTGTAGCTGAAGCTTTTCAAAATGGGAATAAAGTTTTGTTTTGTGGCAATGGTGGTAGCGCAGCCGATGCACAACACCTTGCTGCTGAGTTTAGCGGTAGGTTTTATACTGACAGAGACCCTTTGCCATCCGAAGCCTTACATGTTAATTCTTCATACATGACAGCGGTTGCAAATGATTACAGTTTTGATGTGGTTTATGCAAGAATGCTGAAAGCTATGGGTAAAAAAGGTGATGTATTGATTGCATTGAGTACATCAGGAAATTCAGCTAACATTATTAAAGCTATTGAACAAGCAAAAGAGTTGGGTGTTATAAGCATTGGTTTCACTGGAGAAACTGGCGGAAAAATGAAAGACATATGCGATATATTGATAAATGTTCCAAGCAAAGACACGCCAAGAATTCAAGAGTCACACATTATGATTGGACATATTATATGTCAGTTAGTTGAGGAAAAATTATTTTAAAAAACAGATGAATCTAAATTCACCAAATTTCACTATTGACAGAACTTGGAGTTTATTTTTAGACCGTGATGGTGTAATTAATGAAGAGCAAGTTGGTAGTTATGTAACCCAATGGAATGATTTTCATTTTTGTGCAGGTGCTCAAGAAGCCATGCAACAATTTTCTAATTTATTTGGACGAATTGTAGTTGTTACCAATCAAAGAGGCGTTGGAAAGGGTTTAATGACTTTAGAAGATTTGAAATCTATTAGCAATAAAATGGTTGCAAAAGTGGTGGAAAATGGTGGTAGAATAGATAAAGTTTATGCAGCAACATCACTTCATGACAGCGACCACAATCGAAAACCCAATACTGGCATGGGTTTTCAAGCCAAAGAAGATTTCCCAGAAATAGATTTTAGGAAAAGTATCATGGTTGGTAATTCGATGAGCGATATGGAATTTGGGAAGCGATTGAATATGAAAACTATTTTCATTACGACCAAACACGAACCTTTCGTTTTACCACACGACCTTATAGACATGCAATATTCCTCATTGATTGATTGGTCCAAAACATTGACGCCCTCTGAGGAATTGATTGAAAACAATGGATAAATTGTAAATAGGGAAGCTTATTTCTGTCTAGGAAAAAGGCTTAAAAAATAAATTTAAATTTGATTTTTTAGTTTTAGTAAAAACTAATACCTTTGCAGTCCTTTTTAATATGGCTAAACAGTCTTTAATCAAACAAGATGGCGTAATTGTCGAAGCATTGTCTAATGCAATGTTCCGAGTTCGCCTCGAAAATGGTCACGAAATCTTGGCTACAATTTCTGGAAAAATGAGAATGCACTACATTCGAATTTTGCCAGGAGACAAAGTTGGGGTTGAAATGAGTCCCTATGATTTGAGTCGCGGTCGTATTATTTACAGATATAAATAAAAATTAAAATAACCATAAAATGAAGGTTAGAGCAGCAATAAAAAAGCGTAGTGCAGATTGCAAGATTGTGCGTCGCAAAGGAAAACTTTACGTTATCAACAAAAAGAACCCTCGATTCAAACAACGTCAGGGATAATTCATTGTAAATTTTAAATCTAAATATTCAATATTAATGGCTCGTATAGCTGGTATTGATCTTCCGAAGAACAAACGTGGTGAAATTGCACTAACGTACATTTACGGTATTGGCCGCAGCACTGCTCAATACATTCTTGACAAAGCTTCTATTGACTACAATAAGAAAGCGGTTGAATGGAATGATGACGAGTTGACTGCCATTCGTAACATCATCACAGGTGAGTTTAAAGTTGAAGGTCAGCTCCGTTCTGAAGTGCAAATGAACATTAAGCGCCTTATGGATATTGCTTGTTATCGTGGACTACGTCATCGTAAAGGTCTTCCTGTACGTGGTCAACGTACTCGTACAAACAGCCGTACTCGTAAAGGTAAGCGTA
>CAZNVQ010000116.1:0-7033 GCA_964576425.1 uncultured Flavipsychrobacter sp.
TTATTACCCAACACTGAAAATAAAAAAAGCTGTCTCTCTTGTTTTGAGACAGCCCTGTTATTAATTTAGAATTTTTGAAACGTTTAATTTCTTTTTCCTCCAAATAAACGCAACAAGAAAAGGAAAATATTGATAAAATCTAAGTATAAATTTAGTGCACCTAAAATAGATAGTTTTTTTACTTCAGCTGTTCCAACACCTTCGTATTCTAATCCAGAACCAATTCTTTTTAATTTTTGTACATCATAAGCAGTCAAACCAGTGAAAACCATTACACCAATAAAACTAACAATGTAATCCATTGTAGCACTTTTCATAAAGAAATTAATGATAGATGCTACAACAATCCCAATTAATCCCATCATCATTATTCTACCAAAGCTTGTCAAATCTTTGTTTGTGGTGTAGCCCATAAAAGCCATCACTCCAAACATCGCTGCAGATGAAAGGAAACAAGTTAAAACCGAACCTGCTGTATAAGCTAATAGAATGAAGCTGAAACTAATGCCATTGATGGCTGAATATGCAAGGAATAAAAGTGTAATTGCAGTTGGACTTAATCTTGAAAAGCTGAAAGACATTAACATCACAAACCCAAGTGGGGCAAGCATTACAGCCCAACCTAAAATATTTAGCTTTCCAGTAGATTCATTGATCAAATAAAATAACCACTCAAGATTTAATGTAAATAAAAAGGCAAAAGCAGCTGATAGCCCTAGACCAATAAACATCCAAAGAAAAACATTGGACATAAAAGTTTTTGAAGCCACTTGAGAATTAGTACTGCTACTCACTACTTGTGCTTCAGCAAATGATTGTTGTTCGTTAAACATGAATAAAATAGTTTTAGTCTTTCAAAAATAAGGAATGCCGGCTGAAAATGATTGGTAAATTTTTCTAAACATAAAGGCAATTTCAACTAGCTCAATTTCAACCAATTTGTTTTCAAAAAATGTCGGTATAACTTTACCTGATCAAGATTAAATATAGAAATCATGAATTTATTTCAAACGCCTTTATTTTTTATTAGTAGTGTAATTTGTTTACTTGGTTGTCAATCAAATGAACAAAAAACTAATACTACAAAAGTTGCTATTGCTCAGCCAAAGGATTTGCACACACAATCGAATGCGGACAGTATAGTTTTCCAACATTTGAACCTTGATATCAAAGTAGATTTTTTGCAAAAACAAATTTCAGGTCTTGCAGAATGGAAAATAGATAATGAAAATAATTTATCTATATTGAAATTGGATACCTATGACTTGACAATTGATAGCGTTTTACTAGATGGGCAAAAAGCTAGTTTTCAATTGGATTCATTTGTGGAACATCTCGGAAAAGCATTGAAAATTCCAGTAAAATCTGAAAGTAAAATAGTTCAAATTTGGTATCGCACAGGTAGTCATCCTCGTGCATTACAATGGCTGAATCCACAACAAACTGGAGGAAATTCAAATCCATTTTTGTACACACAATCGGAATCCATCTATGCACGGTCTTGGATTCCAACTCCTGATGGTCCGGGTATTCGTTTCACTTATGCTGCTAGGGTAGCAGTACCTAAGAATTTGATGGCTTTGATGAGTGCTGAAAATCCGCAACAAATGAATGATAGTGGCGTATATCATTTCAAAATGGCAACACCAATTCCTGCTTATTTGATGGCACTTGCTGTTGGCGATATAAGATTTCAAGCTATTGACAATCGAACGGGTGTTTATGCAATGCCTAATATGATTGATAAAGCAGCATGGGAATTGTCAGATATAGGTAAAATGGTCAACACTGCTGAAAAATTATATGGACCTTACAGATGGGGAAGATATGATGTATTGATTTTGCCTCCAGGTTTTCCAATTGGAGGCATGGAAAATCCTAAGCTAACTTTTGCTACACCAACAATTATATCTGGAGATAAAAGTTTAGTGAATCTTATTGCTCATGAATTAGCACATAATTGGAGTGGAAATTTGGTAACAAATGCTACATGGAATGACTTTTGGTTAAATGAAGGTTTCACTGTTTATTTCGAACGCAGATTGACAGAAGCTATGACAGACAAGAGTTATGCCGATATGCTTTGGGAATTGGGTTATCAAGATTTAGAAACTACGGTAAATGATATTGGTACTACTCATCCTGATACTCATTTGAAATTAGACCTCTCTCACCGTGATCCAGATGATGGACTTACTGACATTGCCTATGAAAAAGGAGCTTTATTTTTAAGATTAATAGAACAAAAAGTTAGTCGTCCTAAAATGGATGTTTTTTTAAAAAACTATTTTTCTGAGCATGCTTTTAAAACGATGACAACAGAAGTTTTCTTGAGTTATCTAGCAGATAAATTATTTCAAAATGACACAATAAAACTGAAAGAATTGCGCATAAATGATTGGGTTTATGGTCCAGGAATTCCAAGTAATGCACCTCATGCCGACCGCGTTCGATTTGCATCTGTCGATCAACAAAGAATACAATTTCTTTCAGGAGTCAAAGCATCAGATCTAAAAGTATCAAATTGGACGACACATGAATGGTTACATTTTTTGCGCTTATTGCCAAAACCTTTAGCTGTTGATAAAATGTTGGCTTTAGATCAACAATATAAATTCACCAATTCACAAA
The DNA here is from genome assembly GCA_964576425.1 of uncultured Flavipsychrobacter sp. GTDB lineage: Bacteria > Bacteroidota > Bacteroidia > Chitinophagales > Chitinophagaceae > JAFIGV01. The sequence goes on from CAZNVQ010000116.1 coordinate 2,632, forward strand.
ATAGTGAAATTGCAGATCTTTGGTTTGTCCTTGCAGTTGCTGCTGATTATAAACCAGCCTTTAAGGCAATGGAAAATTTCTTAAACCATGTTGGTAGAAGAAAATTTTTAACTCCGCTCTATGAAGAAATGATGCAAACAAATCATCAAGAAATGGCGAAAAGAATTTATCAAGCAAGTAGAAATAATTATCATTCTATTGCTCAAACTACTTTGGACAAGCTTATTTTGAATCCCACTAAATAATAAATTTTTAATGGATTGTGGGCTACACCACCCACAGTCCATTGATATGCATTTGATTCATAGGTTTGTTGAACCAAAACAGTTCAAAATCTTCTAAGCCAGCCTCTTCGTAACTAGCTTTTACTTGTTGCATGCTGAAAGTTCCCATTTCTGCCTTGTTAATTTCTTGCAACAATTCATAGAACCATTGTCCATGTTCTTTGGAAAGCTTGATATTCGTTATATTTTGTTTGTTGTGAAATGTCAAAGATGCTTGCTCCCATTGCATTCCTTTTTTAGATTTCACAACCCATTCTAGTTCTGGTAAAACGCCATTAAAAATAACTTTCGCTGTTGGCTTGAAACTTGCTATGGAAGCTTCTTCTAGACATTTTATTATGTAATCAGGTGGAATAGTTGTTTTTGGTGCTTTGAAATCAAACCAAGTATGAACAGGTTGGTCAAGGCAACGGTCGTGCATGAAGTTGTGAAGCGATTTTTTTAAGCCATAACTAAAAGCCTCATGTTCTGCTCCTGTAGGGTCTTCATGCGGAACATCATTATTAGCAAAACTTCCAACTTCATCACTAATTGGATGAACTTTATAAGTTTCAGGAGCCAAACCAACTGGGCTATGAGCTGTCATTGCAAATTGATGCCAATATGCAGATTGCAAAATGCCATTCTTAAATAGTTGGCGAACCATTTCTAAGGAATCAATAGTCTCTTGTGCGGTTTGTGTTGGAAAGCCATACATCAAATAAGCATGAACCATGATACCTGCTTCGTTAAAATATTGATTCACTTTTGCTACTTGAGCTACAGTGATTCCTTTTTGAATCAATTGTAAAAGTCGGTCTGACGCTACTTCTAATCCACCCGAAACACCAATGCATCCTGAAGCTTTCAACAAAAAACATAAGTCGCGCGTAAAGCTTTTTTCAAATCGAATATTTGTCCACCAACTTACTACTAATTTTCTTTTAAGTATTTCGATGGCCACTGCACGCATCAAAGCTGGTGGTGCAGCTTCATCTACAAAATGGAATCCACTCACGCCTGTTTGTTCGATAATCTTTTCCATTTTATCGCAAATTAATGCTGCTGTTGCTGGTTCGTAGCGACTGATATAATCGAGTGAAGTGTCGCAAAAAGTACATTTTCCCCAATAACATCCATGAGTCATTGTCAATTTGTTCCATCGCCCATCACTCCAAAGGCTATGCATTGGATTAATGACTTCAAGTGCATTGATATAATCGTTCAACAATAAATCGCTATAATCTGGAGTTCCTGTATCTGCTAGTTTATAATCTTTGCAATCAGTGTTGTTGACATACAATACAAAGTTCTTTTGTAATGCAAATGTTCTTTTTAACTGACTGATATCTTTCTCCTTCGATAGACAGTAATGGTAGAGTTGTTCTATTGGCGCTTCACCATCATCGAGTGTGATAAAATGAAAATAATCAAATACTCTCGGGTCAGACAAAGATCTTAATTCCGTATTTGGGAATCCTCCGCCCATGACAACAGTCGTGTTTGGATAATGGAGACGAATAAACTGAGCACAACGAAATGCTGAATATAGGTTTCCTGGAAAAGGAACAGAAATTGCTACTAACAAAGGTTGTAGCTGATTCATTTTATCATGCAATAGCGTTAGTAGAATTTCATCAACATAAGTTTTTTCTAGTTGCAGTGCATCTTGCAATTCATCAAAAAGATGAGCGCATCTTCCTAATCTTTCAGCATAACGACTAAAGCCAAAAAAAGGATCAATAGTTTCTTTAATTAAATCACTTAGGTCTTCTAGATATAGCGTTGCAAGGTGTTTGGCTTGGTCTTGTGTGCCCATACTACCGAATGCCCAATTTAGGTTCTCAATTTGTTGAAACCTATGAGCTTCAGGTAAAAAATTTCTTTTGCATATTCGATGAGCTAGTGTTGGATTTTTACCTTGGAGAAATCGAATTACTTCATCGATAGTTTGAATATAATTGTCTTTCAGAACAGCAATTCTTTTAGCTTGTTCTGAAAGCTTGTTTTTGTTTATTCTTTCAAAAACCTCGGTTAATCCTTGTTTTGAAAATAGACGCAGTGTAACTTCAATGCCTAAATCAGCTTGAAAGGAACTAATGTTTTTAGTGTTTAAAAATCCTTTTAAATATGCTGTTGCAGGGTAGGGAGTGTTCAATTGAGTGAACGGTGGTGTCAAAAGAAAAATATCTTTTTGTTGAAGTTGATGCTGCAATCTATTTGATTTTTAGCTTGTTATTGAAAAGACGAAGTTATTAATTCTACATTGAATTAGGAGTAAAATAGAAAGGGTGTATCGTATTGCGATACACCCGAAAAATTATTTTATGTATTAATGATTAACCAATCAAAGTTGCGAAATATTTCACAGTACGCACCAATTGAGAAACATAACTCATTTCGTTATCGTACCAACTAACAGTTTTAACCAACTGTTGATCGCCAACTGTCATTACTTTAGTTTGTGTTGCATCGAACAAAGAACCAAAAGAAGTTCCGATGATATCGCTGGAAACGATTTCATCTTCGTTGTAACCAAAGCTTTCGTTAGCTGCTGCTTTCATGGCTGCATTGATTTCTTCAGCAGTTGTTTTTTTGTCAAGAACAGTAACTAACTCAGTCAATGAACCAGTGATTGTAGGAACGCGTTGAGCGCCACCATCTAGTTTTCCTTTTAACTCTGGAAGTACTAGACCAATTGCTTTTGCAGCCCCTGTTGAGTTAGGAACGATATTAGAAGCAGCAGCACGAGCACGGCGCAAATCTCCTTTTGGATGAGGTGCATCAAGCGTGTTTTGGTCGTTAGTGTAAGCATGAATGGTGCTCATGATACCAGTTACTATTCCAAAATTATCGTTCAATGCTTTAGCCATTGGAGCCAAACAGTTTGTTGTACAAGATGCACAACTAATAATTGTTTCACTTCCATCAAGGATTTGATGATTTACATTGAAAACGATAGTTTTCATTTCACCTGTTGCTGGAGCAGAAATTACCACACGCTTTGCACCTGCAGTAATATGAGCTTTAGCTTTATCGGCATCAGTGAAAAACCCTGTACATTCCAAAACAACATCAACCTGATGTTGATCCCATGGAATTTGAGCAGGATCTTTTTGAGCGTAAATTTTAATTTGTTGACCATTAACAGTGATAGCATCATCAGAATGAGACACAGGTACATCAAAACGTCCTTGTGCAGTGTCATATTTTAAAAGATGGGCTAAAACGTCAGGTTTTGTCAAGTCGTTGATGGCAACTACTTCAATTCCTTGCATGTTATAAATTTGACGAAAAGCGAGGCGACCAATTCGTCCGAAACCATTAATGGCAACTTTTACTGTACTCATTTTTAGGAAATTATGTTTATGAACTTAAAAAAGTGGTGCAAATGTACGAGCAAAAGACAATAAAATCTAAAGTAACATATTGAAATGTTGACTATAATGTAGTATTAACAGCTGATTTACTATATTCTACTTTTCAACAAAAGAGCATTTTCTTAGAGGTCTCCTTCACCAACTAGTTGTTCCAATGGAATTTGTTGTGCTTTAATAGCTAGCTCTTCTTTTAAACGTTCCATTTCTGCTAAGCGGTTTTTACGCATATAATACAAAACTGAAAATAGAAACATGGTTACGAGCAATAATATGCCAAGAGCAAAGTTAGGATTCAAATTTTGTACAAATAAAGCAATAGTGATAACTAATAAATTGGCTGTCAATAAGGTGCTGACAGTGTGACTATGACTAAATCCAATATCCAAAAGAAAATGATGAATATGTGTTCTATCGGCATGGAATGGATGTTTGCCCTTCATGAGGCGAGCAATAAAAACACGAAAAGAGTCGAATATTGGAATAAATAATACAGAAAGTATCACCACAACAGCGCCTGCTGGATGATAAATGATAGTACCAACATGATTGTTTTCCCATATGGAATTGACAAATAAAATGCTCAAAACAGAAATTGTAAATCCTATGACCAATGCGCCACTGTCGCCCATAAAAATCCTTGCTGGAGAAAGGTTGAATTTTAAAAAACCAATGATTGCTCCCATTATTGAGAAACATAAATAGGCTAAAGAGTCGTTGCCTGAAACTGCAAACCCAATTCCTAACATGAATAAACAGAGC
>CAZNVQ010000117.1:0-6992 GCA_964576425.1 uncultured Flavipsychrobacter sp.
GTCTGATAATAATTTCAACTCTTCGATTGAGATTTCTATTCATTTCAGTGTCATTTGGCGCAAGTGGTTTGGCTTCTCCCCAGCCTTTTGTTTCAATGTTTTCGGAGTGCCACCCAAGTGAAGTTATTTCTTTGCTTACAAGACCTGCTCTTAAAAATGAAAGTTGTTCATTGAGCAATGGAGTCCCTGAATTGTCGGTGTAACCATAACACAACACTGTAACACCATTCGGTTCTAAAAGCCAAGGTGACATCGCTTTTTGAATTCTATTTTTATCTTGGTCTGATAAAATAGCAGTGTTTTTAGCAAAATAAATAGTTGCAATCAAGCTGTCATTTACTGGCGCAATGTAATCGTCAGGTAAAAGAGCAATATTCAAGAGTTGAGTTGTGCCAACCAATTCGCTGCTGAGTTCAATTTCATCTTCACGTTTCAAATAAGAAATTCTATCTGTTGACCAAACATAAGTCTTACCAACAGGTAAGGTAATCATATAGCTTCCATCACCTCTGTTAGATACAAGTTGATAAGAAGGGTTTTCAGTGTATTTTTCTTTGATGAAAATACTTGCGTAATTTAGTTTTAAGTCTGAAATACTATCCTGAACAAAACCTCCTAAAGCCACTACTGCTTTGGGTCTTAGTGTTTTATCTAAAGATATTTCATATAAATCAAATTGCCCATTACCATTAAGTCTATTCGATGAAAACACTAGTGTATCTCCTTTAAAATTGGTGCAGGCTCCGATTTCATCGCTTGAAGAATTGATGTCTGAACCAAGATTTATGGGAGCAGACCATGTACTATCATTTATTTTTTTACTTAAAAACAAATCAGCATTACCAAAACCTAAATGTCCATTGCTGGAAAAATAAAGCGTTGCATTGTCAGCATGCAAATAAGGTGCTGTTTCATCTTTATCTGTATTAATTTTGGGTCCTAAGTTTTTGGGTTGTTGCCACAAGCCTTGTTCAAAATAAGTTACCCAAATATCCAATCCACCAAGACCGCCAGGTCTATTGCTCACAAAATATAAAGCACGATTATCTGGAGACAGACACGCCATTCCTTCATAAGCTGGAGAATTTACAGTGCCTCCAAAGCTTTCAGGTGCCGACCACTCTTTTTCGGAGCGATAGCACATATACAAATCGCAACCACCCATTTCCCAACCACTCTCGCTACGGTTATCACATTTAGTGTAAAAAAGATAATGCCCATCGGTCGACAATCTTTGTGCCATTTCTTGATCAGGTGTATTCGGTGGACTGCCCAAATTATAAGGTTTAAACCAGCCACCACAACTGTCTTTCAGCGCAACAAAAAAGTCTTGGTCTTCGCCATTTACTTTTCTCGTGAAATATAATTTAGTGCCATCGTTGCTCAAAAATGGAAACAAATCGTTGAATCTCGAATTGACTCTAGAAACTAATACTGCGGTATCTTTTATTTTACTATTTCTGTTTTGTAAAATGAATCTTGCTTGCTCATAAAGTCTTTGCCATTCTTGACCTTTTCTACTGCTCAATAAGCCCAAAGCTTCATCAGCTTTTCCAGCATAAACCATTGATTTAGCTAAAGGAAAATCGAATTGCCCATTTGATTTAGCAGCATATACATTTGCTTTTTTAAATACAATCAAAGCATCTTGAAATTGTTGGTGTTTGAAATACCAATTACCTAGCGTGCTGTAAGGTTCGTCGTATTTTGGGTAATGCTCGATTAGATAATTGAGCTTTTCAATTGCCTTTCTATCGTTTTTTTTCATAGAAGCCTTGAGCGCAGCATGGTATAGTCGAACTGCACGTCGTGAAGTTTGTGCATGAGCAACAAAGCCAATTAAAAATAGCCAAATGAATAGGAATCGAAACAACATCTGATTGCTCAAAAATAATAAGCATTATGGTTATTCTATTATCCGATATTTGTTCTTTCAATATTTTATAATAAAAACAACTATGTCAACAATTATTACTTGCCCCAATTGTGCTGCTCAGTTCGAACCTTCAGATGCAATCGCTCAGAGTATTGAAAGAGAAATGCGTCAAAAAATGGAACAAGAATGGCGCAAAAGAATGGATTCCCTGAACGGAGAGAGGCAACAACTAGAATTACAACAAAGAGAACTAGTCCAAAAGCAAGCAAAACAAGAAGAAGAATTAGCAAAAAGATTATCAATTGCTGCTGCAGAGCAAGAAGCCAAAATAAAACAAGACTTAGGAGCCAAACTCAAAGCAGATTTTGAGCATCAGATTCGAGCAATATCAGAGGCCAAAACTGCAACAGATGAGCAGTTGAAAGTACACCGTCAAAGAGAGGTTGAGTTTTTGAAAAAAGAGCAAGCTATGGAAGAACTCAAGAACAAAATGGAATTGGATACTCAACGTCAACTGATGGAAGAAAGAAAAAAAATTGCTGAAGAATTGAGAATGCGCGAGGATGAAAGATACAAACTGAGAGAGCAAGATCATCAAATGAAAATTAAAGAGATGGAAATGCAATTAGAAGCTCAACGCAAGCTTGCTGAAGAAGCGCTCCGCAAAGCAGAACAAGGTTCCATGCAATTGCAAGGAGAGGTTCAAGAAATAGCGTTGGAAGCATTGTTGCGACAGTCATTTCCATTTGATAGTATAAGTGAAGTTGCAAAAGGTACTTTGGGCGCAGATTGTATTTTAACTGTTCGTAATAATAGTGGACAAGAATGTGGAACAATTATCTTCGAAAGTAAGCGCACAAAGGCTTTTAGTGCTGATTGGATTGATAAATTAAAACAAGATTCAATTAAAATAAACGCTGATATTCCAGTTTTAGTCACACAAGCCATGCCAAAAGATATGGAGCAGTTTGGCGAAAAGCAAGGCGTTTATTTATGTTCGTTTGCTGATGTAAAAAGTCTTGTGGCTGTTTTGCGGCAAGCTATAATCCGAGTTTACGATGCTAAGAAAAGTCAAGAAAACAAAGGGGATAAAATGGTGCTTTTGTATGACTATCTTACTGGAACCGAATTCCTTGGACAATGGAATGCGATGAGAGAAGGTTTTCAAGCTTTCAGAAATGCGCTTCAAAAAGAAAGAGACGATTTTGAAAAAAACTGGAAAAAGAAGCAAAAATTATTAGAATTGATTATTAATAATTCTTTGCAAATAAGCGGTAGTATAGAAGGGATTTCTGGTTTGGAAGAAATGGCTTGGAATAGTTTACCAGAAAACAACGACAAGCTCCTTGATTAAACATTTTCTTGCTTTAAACAGTGTTGTTTAAACATTTTTTGAACTAAAATTTCGCTTTTTTGATTTTTCTAAAAATATATTTATTTGTTAAATAAAATTTAAAATTGTTTATCAAGTAATAGTTATTCAGTCATTTACAGATAAATAATGAAATCATGTGTATTTTATTTTAATTTTATATCCCTTAAACATAATGATGCTATTAGTTGTAATAGAATGTAATTAAATTGTTCTTAATTATTCACATTTAAAACATTTTTTATGGCTAAAAATCAACTTCATTTTCTTTCTCGCTGGATAGGAAAGACCAAAATGAAATTTTCGATTAAGCGATCAATTGCATTATCGATGGTGGCGCTTGTTGGCTACTATTGTATGTTCTATGCTTCAGGAGCTGCATTGAATGGTCAAGCATTAACTAGCTCGCCTTTTAATGGAAACAACACTTGTGCTAGTTGTCATGGGGGAGGTAGTTATGCTGCCACAATTGTCATCGAATTATTAAACGGAACCACTCCGGTTACTAGCTATGTTGCTGGTCAATCATATACTGTAAGAATTACTAGAACTGCAAACACCACTTATAATAATATCGCAAACGCTGGTTTCGGTTTTCAAATGACTTGTGCCACAGGTGCATCTAATGTTAACTACAATGGTTGGGGAACTACTTTGCCAGCAAACACTGCTAATCGAAGTTTAAGCAGTAGAAATTATATTGAGCAAACATCAAAAATTTCTAAAACTATTACTCAGCTTAGTTTTCCATGGACTGCTCCTTCTTCTGCTTCTGTTGGGGATGTCAAATTTTTTGCCGCATTGAACTCCGTTAATGGCGATGGTTCGACTTCAGGTGATCATGTTACAAGCACAAGCTTAACCATCACTGCTCCTTCTTGTCCAACGCCATCTGTAAGTATTGCTGCAAGCAGCACAACTATTTGTAGTGGTTCAAATGTGACCTTCACAGCCACACCAACAAATGGTGGAACAACCCCAACTTATCAATGGAAAAATAATAATGTCAATATTAGTGGTGCAACAAACGCTACTTATTCAACAACAACATTAGCCAATGGTAATCAAATCACTTGTACAATGACGCCTACTGCTCCTTGTAATACTTCATCTGCAACGAGCAATACGATTACCATAACTGTTAATCCAAATCTCACACCGAGTATTGTTATTACAGCTTCTACTAACAACATTTGTGCAGGAACTAGTGTGACTTTCACGTCTTCTTTAACTAATGGTGGAACATCGCCATCTTATCAATGGAAGAAAAATGGTAGTAACATTGTTGGCGCTACAAGTTCAAGCTTAACGGCAGCTAGTCTTGCAAACGGAGATATCATTTCTGCTACAATTACCACATCAGGAACTTGCTTTACGGCTACAACAGCCTCAAGCAACACCATAACTATGGTGGTTAATCCTACTCAAACTCCTTCTGTGGTCATCAGTGCTACAGACAGCAGCATTTGTGCTGGAACCAATGTGACCTTCACAGCCACACCAACAAATGGCGGCACAACCCCTACTTATCAATGGAAAAATAATAATGTCAATATTATTGGTGCAACAAACGCAACTTATTCATCTACTAATTTAGCTAATGGAGATGTAATTTCAGTGCAAATGACTTCTAATGCAACTTGTCTTACTACATCAAGTGCAACTAGCAATAGCATAACAATGACTGTGAACCAATACAGCGCACCATCTGTTGTCTCTTCCACAGCTTCATTGTCAGTTTGTCCTGGTGCTTCAGTTACTTTCAGTTCAACTACAACCAATGGTGGAACTGCACCTCAATATCAATGGATGTTGAATGGTAACAATATCAATGGAGCAACTTCTAGCACCTATGTAGCTTCTAGTGGTGTTAACAACGGTGATGTTTATTCCGTGTCAATTGTGAGCAATTCAAGTTGTGCTACTAGTACAACTGCAGTTAGTAATGATTTAACTATGTCGCTTGCCGCACCAACAGCTTCAATAACTGCATCTGGCTCAACGGCTATTTGTGGAACAGGAACTGTAACCTTAACTGCAAGCAACGGAACTAGTTATCTATGGAGCAACGGCGCTACAACACAGTCAATTACGGTAAGCACAGCAGGGAATTATTCTGTTGCTGTGACCACTCAAGGTGGTTGTGTTTCCAACTCCGCTGCAACCAATGTTCAGAAATTTCCTACTTCAGTGAAAATTCTTCCAGTTGGTTTGGTTACTGTTTGTGAACCGAATGTGGTTTCTTTTAAAACTGATCCTAGCATTGGCGCAGTTAGTCAATTCAATTTCCAATGGAATTTAGGAGGAACGCCAATTTTAGGTGCAACTGATACTGTTTATGCAGCATCTGGCACTGGTGGCGGAAGCATTACCTTGACCCTTTCGGGAGGTACTTGTTCTAGCGCATCTGCTCCAAAAACATACACCATTAAACCATTACCTGTTGCTACGTTCACTGCAGGTGGACCAACAACAATCTGTGCTGGTCAGAGTGTAACATTGACTGCACCAACTATCACTGGTTACACTTATACTTGGTTGAACAATGGTGTTAGTGCAGGAAGCGGTGCTTTTAAAGTGTTCAAATTAGCTGGTGTTTACACCGTTGTAGCGAAATTTAATGGATGTACCGATACCTCAAATACCTCAACAACTGTTGTGGTGAACCCATTGCCTATTGCTGGCATCACAGTATTAACACCGGCTACTTTCTGTGCTGGCGATAGTTGTACCATGCAAGCAACTCCTTCTGGAGGAACAAACTATGCGTGGATAAACGGCACAACTACAACAAACACAAGTTCAGATATTCTATCAGCTACAACCGTTGGAACCTATAAAATGATGGTTACAGACGCTAATGGTTGTGTGAGTAAAGCAACTACAAGTAGTGTTAAGACAAAAGTGAATCCAATTCCAGTAGCATCTATTTCTGCTAGTACATCTACTACAATTGCGGCAAACGGTTCAGTTAAATTGAATGCTTCACCATCAAGCGGTGTTACGTTCCAATGGTTCTTGAACGGTAGTCCAATCTCTGGGGCCACCACTAAATCATATATTGCTACAGCAGGTGGTAATTATACTGTGGCGATTACGAAAGTAACGAGCGGTGTTGGTTGCACAGGAACATCAGCAGCTACAACAGTAACACAAACTAGTGCTAAAGAAGAAGCAGGCTTAATATCAAACCCAACGGCAACAGAAGAAGCAGTGTTTGAATTAGCAGCTTATCCAAATCCAGTTAGTGGTGTGTTGGCGATTAATGTTCGTGGTATTGAGCAAGTTAAAGCAACAGTACAAGTGATGGACTTCAACGGACGTGTAGTAGCGATGAAAGAAATGACCACAATAAGCACAATAGTTGATATGACTGGCTATGCAAGCGGCATGTACTTAATCCGTTACAAAGATGCTGAAGGCAGAACAGGTGCGATTAAAATCAACAAACAATAAAGATTAGCGATAAGCAATAAGGATTAAAATAAGACAATGAGTCGCAATTTTGTGCGGCTCGTTTCGTTTTTTGATGATGTTTTGGCTTTTCTCTTTATCGTTAGGCCTTTTCTCGAAGATGTTTTGATATTTTGCCTCCGTTTCCATCAATTTTGCAAATATAATTTTTTAACCCTGACACAGTTTAGTAAATAGAGCCCTTGAGGTCTTTTTTCTAAAGGAGTTTGATTTTTCGGTAGTGTCTAAAAAAGTGTGTAATTGGTTAATAAATAATTTGACATCTATTAG
>CAZNVQ010000118.1:0-6757 GCA_964576425.1 uncultured Flavipsychrobacter sp.
CTGAGTAAAATTTTGCAGGAAAAAAAAACAGAAGTCATCATATTTATTGGCAAATTTGATTCAGTAATTCCACTTCGAAAAGTAATTACATATCAACAAAAAAATCCTGAAGTAAAAGTGGAACAATTGAATAAGGGACATAAACTTAATGATGAAACAGTTGTAACCCAAGTTGTCCAAAAAATATTGAATGCATGTTGGTAATTTTTTTGAGCATTACATTTGTTTTGTCAATGCTTTATGGCAGTATCTTTTACTTTTTCTATTCTGGTTGGAAGAAGAAAAAAAGTGAAAAGATTATTGATGATCAAAATAAACCAACGGGAGTTTCCATCATCATACCGGCAAGAAATGAAGAGCAATACATAAAGAATTGTATAGATTCCATTTTAGCCAATGATTATTCAAAAAATCTTTTTGAAATAATAGTAATTAATGACGATTCATCAGATCGAACGGCAGAGCTGGTTCGTTCATTTGAAATGGAAAATGTTCGATGTGTAGATTTGATAGCTTATACAATTCCACCTCATTTTGGGAAAGCATATAAAAAATGGGCTATTGAAATTGGGGTTCAATTAGCAAAATATGATACAATTATTACAACTGATGCTGACACAGTAATGAAACCAACTTGGTTACAATCCATGGTGCATTATTATCAATCGAGTGGAGCAGTGTTGTTAGCAGGTCCAGTATTATTTATTGAAGAAAAAACTGTGTTGAATACATTTCAAAGAATTGACTTTATGATGATGCAGGGAATTACTGCGGCAGTCAATCAATTAAACATTGGCAATATGTGTAATGGTGCCAATTTAATGTTTTCCAAAGCAGCTTTTTTAGCTATAGATGGATTTTCAAATGTTACCAAACAAGTTTCAGGCGATGATTACATGCTAATGTCAAAAATGAGACAATTGTATCCTAAAGGTATAAAATACATATTAAATAATGATGTAGTTGTAATGACCTACGCACCGAAAACATGGAAACATTTTTTTCAACAAAGAATTCGTTGGGCTTCAAAATCAGGAAAAAATAAAGATAAAAAAATAGATATAATATTACTAATTGTTTATTTATATAATCTTACTTGTTTAATTTTCTTTATTTTAGCCTTTTTAAATAATAAATTATTATTTATATGTTTTATATTGATCTTGGTTAAGGTTTTAATTGAATATAAATTGTTCAAAAGTGTTGCTTATTTTTTTGGCGTTTATATTGCTTCTTTATATTTTATTATCCTTCAGCCTTTACATATTTTATATATATTTATTTCTTCAAATTTAGGTTTTATTGCTCCTTTCAAATGGAAAGGAAGAATTGCTAAGTGATGATTATTTTAATTTGATATAACACAATACAAGATTTATTATATATACAAACTATTCGTTTATATAAGGGTTGATCAATATATCGAATTAGTTAATTGTTATTCCGATAAATGTGTTAAGTTCATGTTGGTTAATATTCCCCTGTAAAGGGCTGCTTTTTTGCAACAAATTAAAAATAGAGTTATAATTTTAAAAAGAGCAAAAAGCGTATGAAAAAGTCAAAATTTACAGAGTCTCAGATTTTGAAACTGCTATTGATTTTTATGTGGATTTAAAAAATTTGAAAAAGAAGCCAACTCGGAAGAAAAAATTGCAGTCTTGAGATTCGATAATTAATATTTTGATAGTATTTTTACAAAAAATTAAACATTTATGAAATCATTGAAATTAGCAGTAGGCTCAATTGCACTGGCATCTTTCTTTTTCTTTTCTTGTTCCAAGACTGATTCTAAATCAAGTATTTCTAGTAGAATTGTAGGTACTTGGAATTATGATACCTACATCACGGACAATAACAACAACGGTGTTATTGATGCAACTGATCAAGTTGATACATTGACTGACTTTGGATTTAAGGTTACTTTTAATGCAAATGGAACAGGGTCAACTACAAGCCTATTGGATACAACGATAAAGAATTTAACATGGAATTTAGCTAATAACAACACAGAATTGGGAGTGAAGTTAGATACAGATACAACATTCGAATATTCTACTATTGTTAGTTGTACTGCAACACAAATGCAATTAAAAAATACAGGCGATTCATTAATAACATGGTTAAACCTAATAAAATAAAAAGTAATTAACTTCTTACACTAGCAAAAGCCGCTATCGTAGAAACGAAGGCGGCTTTTTTTTGGAGGATTTAAGTTTAGTGAATATAAAATAATTTATCGAAAATAATATACTAGCTAACAGCAGCAGGTAATTGACTTTTATCCATAAGAAAAATCCCCTCAGTGTGTTCGGCATCTTCTAGAAATCTTTGAAATATGAAACCATATTTTCTTGGTTCATGTGGCTCAATGCCGCCATTTATTAGGACCATTTCCATCATGCTGTTAACAGCTTCAACACTATCAACGGATAAGGAATAAAGACTTGCAATCGTTGATGTTGTGTCGGCAATAGGTTTTGTGGAAAAGGAGGCAAACTTTTCTTGCGATAACAAGATCAAATAAATATGTTCGATCCAAACTATACATTTTCCTGCATCGTCCGAAAACTAAGGATTACTGCTAAAACCTAATGCAGTGTAAAAGTCTAGAGCTTTTTGAAGATCTTTAACGGCAAGGTTGATAAAAATTTGTTGACTCCTAAAATAATGAATAGAAAAAAGATAAAGTTTAAAAGATTAAGCATCGGGTATATTGGGTTCCACTAATCTCTTGAGTTTGTCCAATGACTCTTGCCAACCTAAGTAGCACATTTCAACTGGAATCATTTCAGGGATGCCTTCTTGAGTGGCAATGAGTTCGGTGCCACAACTTACTTTTTTCAATTCAATCGTTGTAATCATTTGACTTGAAAGATTAGGGTCATCAAATTGGTCAGTATAGCGCAAACGTTCTTAGGGTACAACTTTCAAATAAGTGCCAACAAATGAATGTGATTTTCCAGATCCGAAATTGATGAAAGACATATGAAAGCTACCACCTACAACGACATTCATACTATGGATTTTTCCAACAAAACCATAAGGTGGCATCCAAGAAGCTAAGGCATCAGAATCGGTAAAAGCCTTGTAAATTTTTTCAGGGTTGGCCGTAAAAATACTATGTAAACTTACTTTATTGCTCATGTGGTCAAAGACTTTTTATTGATTAACTTCTCAATGTATGGATAAATGCTTGCTTTTCTAGAAGACAAAGTTGATGGATACATTATAACTCACGCCTCTCAAATTCTTGATTTCGCTAAAAGGTATAAAGTATTTCACATTGTTGTCAATGAGTAAAAACTTGTTTTTGAAAAGCTCTACACCCACAATTGGTACGAGAAAGACGGTGCTCGAATTGGTTGTTGAAAGATGATAACCATTTCGTTTAAAAAATGCCTGACTTGTACGAATTAGCAATGGGCATTTATTCTTTTCAGCTTATACTTTATTCTGTTTATTAGTTACAAATTCAAAGATTTTGTTTATAAAAAATGAATGCTAAAATACTTTTTTTATTCTTATTCATATTTTAAATAACTATCTGAGGAGCGTAAAGAATCCATAAATTATTTTGGAGTTTTGTGAAGGAAATTTATAAGAAATTAGGTAAGCGTAATCCCCAATTGTGCAATCAGAATCTTTGTATTTCCCATCCCATTTATCTGATTGATTTGTTGTCTTAAAAATTTCTTCTCCCCATTTATTGAAAATTATAAATTCAAATTGTTCAGTAGAGCATGGTGTAGAAGGAAAATATAAATCATTTTTACCATCACCATTTGGTGTGAAAGCATTTGGTAGGTATAAAAAACAATTTTCACTAGTATTATCACATTTTGAAATTGTAATTATCTTCTTAAGTGTGTCTATACCACATGAATAATTTACAATTGCACTTACAATATATGTTCCTATTGATGAGAATAAATGATTTGGTGAATTGAGTATAGAAGTGTTATTTATTCCACTAGAAGCATCACCAAAATTCCAATTAACATTTGATATAATTTCGTTACTGATGATAGAAAAGTTTACTTCATTTTCCACACAAGAATCATTAGCTACAATTAATCCTGTACAATACAATCCAATTGCTACTTTTCTACAAATTGTTTGAACCGATTGTCCAGGTTCTTGATAATTTACACAAATATTATAAACTCCAGGTGAAGTAAAAGTATGAGATGGAAAAGGAAATGGACTCAATCCTGTAATTGTAATTGTATCGTTTGTGCCGCTAGCTGGGTCTCCAAAATTCCAAAAGAAATAAGAAGAACTACTTGTACCAACAACTTGAAATGCAATTGAATTTGAGGTTGAACAAGTGTCTCCATCTAATTTAATTCCAGATATTGAATTGGTTGGTTCATTGCAATTAATTATTGAAACCCCTACTAAAAACAAAGTATCAGTACCACAAGCGTTAGCAATTATTGCTCTTACATTATAGCTGCCTGTTTGCGAAAAACTATGATTGGCTGTAAAGCCCACAGCCGTGTTATTGGTTCCTGTAACTGGATCTCCAAAATCCCAAACGACATTAGAAATACCTGCTGTATTTTTAATATAAAATTGGGTTGAGTTGCCAAAGCAAGAATCTAAATAAACAATGAAGTTATTCACCACATTGGCAGTATCATTGGGATAATAAACCCATTTTGGTAATCCATATCCACCTCCACCACTTTGGTTTGCAATCGCATATTGTTGAAATCCGCAGGCTGAACCTAATTTGTTTGGACAGTTAATTACATCTATTGTACCTGAATTAATATATATTTTATCATCAGGTCCTAATTGTAACGAAGCTGGTTGAGAAAATCCAGTGGAAAGTGAGTAAGGAAATAAAAATGCTGAGTTTTGAATTGCATTTGTAGAAGAAAGACTGATGTCAAATTGAACCAATTTATCAAGATTGCTTACATACAATACTTTTCCGTTTGGTGAAAACTCTATACCATAAATCAAAGGATTCTGTAGTCCATGATTCCAGCTTATTGGATTTGAAACTACCCCAGTTGAATTATCAAAATCAAACAACTCCATTTTAGAACCGAAAGTAACACCTATTGCTATTTTATTAAATTGCCTATTAACTTTCATATGTCCTGCTCCATTAGCTTGTGTTGAACCAACTGATGAAATAACTGGAGAGGATTGAATACCCAAAGTAGAGATTTTGAAAGCATAAAAATTATTACCAGGTTCATCATGAGTTAATAACCAATAACTATTACCATCTGATGCTGGAACAACTTCTAATTTTTCAGAAGTTGTTTGAAAAAGTTGAATGTTTTTTTGGTTAGCTACAATATCACCTAAACCACTATTTAGATTCATATCAACTAAACTATATCTAACTCCATTGCTTGAGGACTGTTCATCAATTGTGATAATATAATACAATTTTGTACTGCCAGGTTTTGGTACAATCACTGCTGCTGTTGTGGAAGACAATAATTGAGTGGTTCCGCCTAATAATCCGTTACCATTAGGCATAGGTTGATTGGTAGCATCCCAAACTGTTACTCCATCAGTATAAAACAACAATGCGCCAGTATTTCTGTCCGCAACTGATGCACTTCCTTCATAAGTTGCTATTGAAGACCCTGAAACATTGATTGGTGAATTGGTGTTGAAATCTATTCCACCAGAGTTCCCAAACCTCCATTGATTATTTTGATTTTGCGCAGAACTAAAAAACGAAAGAAAAAATGAAATAGAAAATATAAAAAAAACAATATTTTTCATTAAATTAAATTAAATTTATTTTATTTTATTTTATTGATAATTATATATTGACTAATTTAAACGTATTTTAGACTCGATTGTTTAAAGATTAAATAAATTGACATTCAGATTACAAACATTCAAGTTAATTCAAAAACAGCATATGAAAATTTTATGATTTTAAATATAAAATAATATTATAATATTTTTGATATTTTAATTAGAGCTTATGAAATGAAAAAAGCGAACCCGTATTTAACGAGTTCGCTTTCTTTGAAAAATATTTTTTCTTCAATTTGTTTGGTTTCGTTCCATAAGGAAGAATAAGCTTCAATTTTAGGATCAGTCTTGCTGAACCTTTCTACATCACACTCTTTTTTTGTTTCAGATTGGCGATTTCGTGATTGATTTGTGCAATTATATCTTCATTATTTACTGATTTTATTTTTTTCAAGGAGATGAACCCAAGCGTATTCAACAATGAATCGTAATCATGATACTGTTGTTCATTTGCATTAAATTTTAGCTTTAGCAACGACTTCGATTCAAATTGACTTTCGATTTTTATATTATTGGCGGCAAGAAAGTCATTTATTTTTTTTCTAGAACTATTGAAATCAGTGGTTTGAATATCGATTTAAATATCTGTGGCAATATTGCTTGCATAGTTTTGCGCACTTGAATGAAAAGTAATTAAAGTCAAAGCCGCAAGCAGTGTGAATTTATTGTAGAAAAAGTCATGAATTGAAAATTTGATGGTTTTTTAATTGCTTCAGTATTAATGCTTCTAAGAACAGAATATAAAATTAATTCAGTTAAGAGCAGTTATTTGCTATTGATATTTTTATGTAATAAAATAGGGGCTAAGTTGCCCCCGTTTTGATATTGTAAAAGTTTTAGTGATTATGTTGTAAGCTATTCCAAGCAGTCCAAGTCAATAAGCCAACACCTGTTTTTAATGCTTCTTCATCAATGTCGAATTGAGCATTATGAACGGGTTTCAAAAATTCGGTATTGTTTTTAT
>CAZNVQ010000119.1:0-6635 GCA_964576425.1 uncultured Flavipsychrobacter sp.
CATTGGTGATGAACGTACAACCTATGATTGAAAAAACCATACTCAACCAAACTGGCATTTCATATATGCCCAAAACACCATGCAAAGATTTTAATCTAATATCAGCCAAACAAACAGTTATAAAAGATGCTAATAATTGAGATAAGAATTTTTTACTGTGCGTCAATGTGATCAAATCATCTTTCACCCCCATTACGAAAAGGGTTAAAGAAGCCGCTAATAATAAGTTCCAAGCTGGAAACTGTTTATTGTCAATAAAAAGACAAGCAACAATGGCGTAGGAAAAAAAAATGGCAACACCACCAAGATTAGGAACCACTTGTTTGTGTACTTTTCGGTCATTGTCTGGCTTGTCGAAAAGGCGTTTTCTTTTGGCTAAAATGATGATGCGAGGGATGGAAAAGCCACACACAAATGCTGAAAGCACTGGAATTAAAAAATAGGCTATGTATGGTGGTATTGAGGCTGACATCAATCAATTCAGTTGGTCAAATTCTAATAGCTAAATCCTAAATAATATTAAATATAAATCATTTTAAAATTCAAAACTCCTTGTATTTCAACAATTTCCGTTAAAAGTAACTATGATTAGTTATTTATCAAAGGAGCTTGAACTAATGTGACAAATATAATTATCAATTTTTTTAAACTTAAATAGTAGCGCTGCTGATTATGTTATTAATTCGTTATTCTGACAATTTAAATTTAATTAAAATATTCTTTTTTAAGGAAAGCATATAGATTAAAACCATCATTTAAAAACAATTGATTGAGTTGTTTCTTTAATTCATCTTTGTTGATATCTTTCATTTTATATGCTTGAATGAGCTGCCAGCTTCGTTCAGTAAGCAATTGTATTTTTTTATCTGCATTATTATTGCATGATTTCAAAAATGAAGCAATTGAAGTTGATAGTTCTTCGATGCCTTTTTCTTGAATGGCAATGGTTTTAATTACTTGAATTTCACCATTATCAGTGGCTTTTTCATGCACTAAAATTTTCAAATTTCTAAAAAGGCTTTCTGCTAGGTCACGGTCTGCTTTATTGACTACAAAAATGTCCGCAATTTCCATGATGCCTGCTTTTATGGTTTGTACTTCATCACCAGCTTCTGGCACCAAAGCCACAATCGTGCAGTCGGCAAGACCAGCAATTTCCACCTCACTTTGACCCACACCAACTGTTTCCACAAGAATATAATCGAAATTACTATGTTTTAGTAAATCTGTGATTTCCACAATTTTGGCGTTCAAACCACCTAAAGCACCACGACTTGCTAGCGAACGTATATAAACATTCGGTTGGTTGTAA
This sequence comes from uncultured Flavipsychrobacter sp., assembly GCA_964576425.1. Classification (GTDB taxonomy): domain Bacteria; phylum Bacteroidota; class Bacteroidia; order Chitinophagales; family Chitinophagaceae; genus JAFIGV01. The sequence goes on from CAZNVQ010000119.1 coordinate 1,313, forward strand.
AAATCAGTCATGCGAATTCTGTCGCCAAGCAAAGCTCCAAAATTGAAAGGTGAGGAAGGGTCAACTGCAAGAACGGCAACTCTTTTGTCTTCCTTTAACCATTGATGAAGTAATGCATTGACCAAAGTGCTTTTTCCTGCGCCTGGAGGTCCAGTAATTCCAATCACTTTTGCATTTGAATTATGTTCAATTTTTTCAAGTATATCTTGGTAACCGGCTAATTCATTTTCAACTATTGTAATACCTCTTGCAATGGACAAAAAATGTCCATTTTGTATATCTGCCAACAATTGCGTTATCTTGTACTGCACTAATTTTGGATTTCTTTCGTTTGTAAGATTAATGGAAAATACTCAAGACAAAAATAATTTTCTTTGGCTTAATCCATTCAAAACCTCAATTCCCTTTTGGGCTATTCTTGGGATGTTGATAGGATTTTTTATTTCTCGCGCTGTTTTGTCCATGTCCATGATGCTTTTGGGTATAAGTTGCCTTTGGGGAATTTCACCTAAAAAATGGTTCCAGAACAAATATTGGTTTTTGGGTGCCGTTTGGGTATTAGCTTTTGCTGTTTCTGGATTTTGGAGTCAATTTGATGATTATTGGAATACAAGATTTCAAGTGAAACTACCAATATTATTATTGCCACTTGCTTTTGGATTTATGCCAAAATGGAGCGCCAAGCAATTGAAAATATTCACTTATGTTTTACACGTTTGTTTGCTTGGAGGCGCAATTTACAGTATGAGCTTCTTTGTAATAAATCCGGAATATTATATTAATGAATATAAATATGCTCATGTATTACCCACTATTCCTAAAAACGATCACATTAGATTTAGTTTAATGGTTGTTGGTGGTATAATTTGGAGCGTCTATTATTTTTCTTTTTTATTCAAACCACTAGAAAAGATTTTTGTAATTGTATCAATAGTTATACTTAGTATTTATTTACATGTATTGGCGGCTAAAACTGGGTTAATCGCTTGGTATATTTTTATGATTTGTCTTATCGTCTATTGGGCAATTCAACCAAAAACAAGAAAATGGGGGATAGCTTTATTGCTTTTTTTATCCGTTGGATCAGTAGCTGCAACCCAATTCATTCCGACATTGAAAGAAAGAATAGGCTATTTGAAATACACAAAAATTGTATTTGATGAAGGGCAAAGAAATGGTTTATATAGTGATATGGGGCGACTTTTATCCTATGAACTTGCTATAAAAATAATTAAATCGCATCCAATTAAAGGAGTTGGCGCGGCATCAATTTTAGATTCCATGAAATCTGGCTACAATCGTTTTTACCCTGATGTTGCAAACGAACAAAAACTTATCCCTCATAATCAGATGCTCACCGTTGCCGTTGCTTGCGGTTTGCCAGTTACAGCAATTTTTGTGGTTTGGCTCTTGGCTCCTTTATTTCAATTGAAAAAAAACAGAGCCAGTTTTTTCTTTTTTTGCACTTGGTTGGTGATGCTTGTTCCTATGATGGTAGAACCCTTGCTAGAAGTACAATTTGGTGTTTTTGTATTTTTGTTTTTCCCACTTTTGCATTTGCAAACCATGCGCTGGAATTTGAACAATAAAATTTAGAAATAGTGATTAATTTCATACCCATATATCATAGTCAATTTATTCTTTTCCCATTACAAACGGAAACAATTATTGTTGAAAGTGAAAAGGATCAAGTGTTGATGGATCTGCTATTTGCGTTGCAAAAACCAATTGGTTTTATTTTTCAGCAAAAAGAATTTAGCACAACAGCCATCATAAAATCAATCAACAAAGAACACGAACAATGGCAAGTTGAATTATTGGGAGATCAAGTCATTCGTGTATTGGAATTAGTTGCTGAAATTCCTGAAAAGCCTTATCAAGGTGCAGTTGTAGAATATGTCAATAATTCCTTTTATCTGAATGCAACTGGGATTGAACAATTAGTATTAAAAGAAGTAATCAATTTTTTCCATTACTTGAATGCAGTGAAAAAAATAGATTTTTCCACCAAAAAAAGTCCATCCTATGCAATGGCTAATTATTGTGGCATTAGCCTCGATGAACAATATTGCATGCTTCAATTGACGGATGAAGCACAACGTTTAGAATGGATTAGAAGGCACTTGAAAAGAGTATTATCTGAAAATGCCGACAACTCAGGGCTGTTGATGTGGAACGATTTAAATTGATTGTTTAATTTTTTGTTGAAGAAGTAATGCAAAAACTCGGTCTTTTTATTATTTTTACCCCTATCCCGAAATAATTTCCATGATGAAAAATATTTTATGTGTTGACTGGGGCAATTCCTTTGTGAAACTCGCTGTTTTTAATCAATCTGATGTCATTTTGGCTAATATCAAATGCACCGAAGATGAAGTTGAACATCAAGTTGCCATTTTGATTGCTACGCATGCCATTCAAGGTGCAATTGTGAGTACGGTTTCACAAAGTTCTGCTGCTTTGGAACAAATGTTAAGTTGTCAAATGTCTTTTTACATGACATTGAACAGTCAAACGTCTTTGCCAATAATGAATGCTTACAGTTCGTCTGAAACCCTTGGTGCAGACCGATTAGCGATGGCTGTTGGTGCTCATAGTTTGTATCCAAATACAAATATTTTAGCTATTGGATTGGGCACTTGTATTACTTATAATTTTGTTCATAAGAATAAGGCATATCGCGGTGGAGCAATCAGCCCAGGATTAAATATGCGGTTGAAAGCAATGCATGAATTCACTAATCAATTACCGCAAGTTTCGGTTGAAGGGGAACTTCTTTTGTTGGGATACGATACTGAAACTTGTATTCGCAGTGGCGCAGTTCATGGAATGGCTGCCGAAATTGATGGCATGATAATTGCTTATTCGGCACAATATTCAGATTTTAACGCAGTATTAACCGGTGGAGATGCTGCATTCTTTGCAAACAAACTTAAATCAAAGATATTTGCAGACCCTGACTTAATTCTGAAGGGTTTAAATATAATTTTAAAATATAATGTTCCACAACTTCGCTAAGCGTTTTCTTCCTTTAGTTGTTTTAGTCGCATCAGGATTTTCATCCATAGCCCAAAATGCAACAAAAGAAAATGCACCTTATTCTCGATACGGAATTGGAGAATTTAGAAATTCGCTCAACACAGCAATAAAAGGAATGGGAAGCATAGGCACGGCTTATGCTTCTAATTTTTATATCAATAGCGATAATCCTGCGTCATATGCTAATCTAAAACTAACGGCATATGAAGTCGGTGGCGAAGGTAGAATGCGTACGGTTACATCAGGCTTAACCTCCTACAAAACAGGTACAGCAACACTTTCTTATCTCACGGTTGGAATGCCAGTTGGTAAAAAAGGTGGTTTTGCATTCGGTATGCGACCTGAGACTCAAGTATATTACAAAATGAATGATACTGCTGATATTGAAGGACTTGGTCCAACAATAAGAAACTATTCAGGTGAAGGTGGAATGAACTATGCATTTGTTGGTGGTGCTTACAAACACAAAGGCTTTAGCATTGGATTGAATTTTGGCTACTTGTTTGGGACAATTCGTAACTCGAGCATCATTCAAAAATTGTATGATACTGCGAATACTTTCAATTCTGATTTTTCTAAATATTATCGTTTTGGGGGCATTTATTGGAAAATGGGAGCTTTATATGAAACACCACTTGATGCCAAGACTATGGTACGCTTTGGATTGACAACAAATTTGGGACAAAACGTAAATGTCACTAAAGATGAATATGCAATACTATGGCGCAGCTTTGCAGGAACATCTGTAGCTGATACTGCAATGAAAAAAATGGATGAAGCGATTACTATCAAAATGCCATTTTCATACGCTTTAGGTGTTCAGTTTTTTCAAGCCGAAAAGTGGATGGCAGGTTTAGATTTCACCACATCAAACTGGAGTCAGTTTAGAATTAATAATACAAAAGATTCTGTTGTTGATCGAAGCTTCAAGCTTGGAGTTGGTGGCGAATACACACCAAATGCTACAAGTTCTTTTAAGATTTTTCAACGAACTACTTACCGACTTGGATTTTATTATGGTCGCGATTATGTGATGTTACAAAACAAAGCTATGGATTATTGGGCATTCACAACAGGGCTAACTGTTCCGTTTCATAGACCAACAAATTTTCAAAGAGCTTATGTTCATTTAGGTTTAGAAGTGGGTAAAAGAGATCCAGGTATTGCAACATTAATCAAAGAAAATTTTGTTCGTTTTTCTGTTGGTTTCACCTTGAATGACAGATGGTTTGTTAAACGCAGATATGAATAAGCCATTTTACTTTCAATACCTGAAACCTTTCACTGTATTGGTTTTGAGTACTTTTGTTTTGTTCTTTTCTTGTAAAAACAAAAACAAGGACATTCAAGATATTGTTAAGAAAAATGAATTGAAAGTTGATAAAGCTGATCAAGTGACTATCGTTTATAGCGAAGGCGCAAAAGTTAGATTTAGGTTATACACTAAGCAATTGATTCGAAATGAAATTGCAAAGCCTGCCTATACAGATTTGATTGGAGGATTGCGACTCGAATCCTTCGATGATAGCCTACATATTGAAAGCACCTTGACAGCGAAGTACGCTCGTTACTACGAGAAAAAACAAAATGTTCTCATCAAAGACAATATCGTTGTTGTCAATAAGAAAGGAGAACGATTAGCAACAGAAGAATTGGTTTGGAATCAAGAACTTGGAAAATTTTACACCGAGAAACCTGTAAATATTCGCACATCATCTCAAGTTATTTATGGTGATGGACTGGAGGCAAATCAAGATTTCTCTTGGTACAAAATTACAAATATAAAAGGAATGGTACTAGTGAAAAAAGAAGAGATGCCTGAGTAAATGTTTCAAAGTAAAGTTGTCTATTTATTATCTTTTTAAGAATGGAATGATATTTTTGAGACAATGTATTCCTCTATTTCCAATATTATTACGACATCAAAAGGTAAAATCCATTATCTCAAATCAGGCTCTGGCAAGCGTTTGATTTTTGCTTTTCATGGTTTTGGTGATGATTGTAATTATTTTAAATCTTACAATGTTCTAATTGGTCAAGAATTCACCATCATATCCATCGACCTTCCTCATCATGGTTTATCGGTTTGGAAACAAAATGATTGTTTGACCTCAGATGACTTGCTTATGGTCATTAATGAAATATCCAATCAGGAAAAAGCAGAACAAATGAATTTATTGGGTTACAGCATAGGTTGCAGAGTTTGTTTGAGCTTAATTTCAGAACACCCAAATTTATTCTCTAAAAGTTATCTGTTGGCTCCTGATGGATTGAGTTTTAATCC
>CAZNVQ010000120.1:0-6551 GCA_964576425.1 uncultured Flavipsychrobacter sp.
TAGAAATTATTTAGTTTAGCTGTTAAGTTTTAAGTTTAATATTTGAAGGCTTCAACAGGTTTATTTAATTTTTCACCGATAATAATTTGCCTTGTACCGATTTTTAATGTCTACATGACTTAATGACTTTAGTTTTGTATTTCATTCAACCCAATTATGGCGCGTAGGAATTCTATTGACCAAGATGTACCAAAAGTTAAAATCAGTAAAGAAAGCCTTCAAGAAGGATTGTTGATTTTTAAATATCTTAAACCTTATAAATGGACTTTTGTAGGAGGATTAATTTTTATCTCTCTTTCCGCAATATCCACAATGACTTTTCCGTATCTCTTAGGCGAACTTATCAATAGCGCAAAAAATACCACGAACAAATTAGGCTTGTCTCCAGGTAATATTGCTTTATTAATGATTGGTTTGTTGCTTCTTCAAATGGTTTTTTCATTTATGCGAGTTTATCTTTTTACTGCAGTAGGCGAAAATGCAGTTGCTGACATGCGCAAGGATATTTATAAAAAACTCATCATGATGCCGATGGATTTTTTTGGTCAAAGAAGAGTTGGAGAATTAAGCAGTAGAATAAGTTCAGATGTCACTCAAATTCAAGATGCATTGTCGGTGATGCTTGCAGAATTGTTGCGTGGTGTTTTAACGATGGTCATTGGATTAGGGCTGATTTTGTATTTATCTCCAAAGCTAACGTTAGTCATGCTTTCAGTCATTCCAGTAATCATTGTTGTAGCCATTTTTTTTAGTAAAATTATTCGGAAATATTCTCGGGAAGCACAAGACCAATTAGCTGATTCAGGAACAATCGTTCAAGAAACACTACAAGGAATTAGCAATGTGAAAGCGTTTAGTAATGAATGGTATGAGATTAATCGATACAACAAAAGTGTGAATGCAGTGGCGCAACTTGCTATAAAAAATGGACGTTATCGAGGTATGTTTATTTCCTTTTTATTATTCAGTGTTTTTGGCGCCATTGTATTAGTTATTTGGTCTGCTTTAAACATGAACATGGAAATAGGTGATCTCACCAAATTTGTTGTTTTTACAGCTTTTGTTGGTGGAACAATGGCTGGTTTTGCTGATTTATACAGCCAACTACAAAAAACTTTAGGTGCCACTCAGCGTGTTCGTGAAATACTTAGAGAAACGGCTGAAACTGTTTCAGAAACGCCAATTGCAGTCAGTTCAGAAAATAAAATTCAAGGGCAAGTAAGCTTTAAGGAAATTTCTTTTAGCTATCCTTCACGTCCTGAAATTCAGGTTTTGAAGAATTTAGCTTTATCAGCCGAAAAAGGACAACAAATCGCAATTGTTGGTCCAAGTGGAGCAGGCAAAAGCACTATAGTTTCTTTGTTGCTTCGTTTCTTCGATCCACAAAATGGCAATATACTTTTGGATGGTAGAAACATAAATACTTTCCCACTTAGTGAGTTGCGGCAACAAATGGCGCTTGTTCCTCAGGACATTCTCTTGTTTGGTGGTAGTATTTATGAAAATATTGCCTATGGTTTTCCACAAGCCAGAAAAGAAGAAGTGATGGAAGCAGCTCAAAAAGCTAATGCACATGAATTCATCAATAGATTTCCTGAAGGTTATGAAACCATTGTTGGTGAACGTGGTGTAAAGCTTTCTGGTGGTCAAAGACAGCGGATTGCAATTGCTAGAGCAATTCTTAAAAATCCTGCGATTTTAATTTTAGACGAAGCAACTAGTTCTTTGGATTCCGAATCTGAACAATTAGTTCAAGAAGCTTTATTAAATTTGATGAAAAATAGAACATCAATTGTAATAGCTCATCGATTGTCAACCATTAAGAATGCGGATCAAATCATTGTTTTGGAACAAGGGGAAGTGAAAGAAAGAGGCACACACAACGAATTGTTGGCAATAGAAAATGGCTTATACCGTAGTTTATCTAAGATACAATTTGAAGTTTAAATTCATCATTGATAATATTTTTACTATGAAAATCATTCAAACTTTTATCATTTTTCTTTTCATTACTTTTCATTCAAGAGCTCAAAATTTTCATCTTGATAGTTTTTACAAAGCCAATACTAATTGGTCAGAAATCAATTATTTTCAAGCGGGTCAGGGACAGAGTGGTGGGAGTGTTTATCGATTAAAAATAATAAGAGACTCTTTAGTGGCAAATCAAAAATATTGGCTTATTCAACGTGAAGAAGTTGGACATTTCAGTAATAATGATTGGGTCAATCCACCTTATTCTTTTTTTTATAATTCATATCATAATTCTGGATTAATTGGTGGAATCAGGGTTGATAGTGAAAAAGTTTATTTTAGGAAATGGTCTAATTCGTCAAACTATAGCTCATTTGCTTATGATGTTGACAACTTAATCTATGATTTTGGACTTCAGGTTGGAGACACTTTTGCGCATTTATCTAATAAAGTTGTACTCACTAAGGATTCTATTCAAATACAGAGTGGACAATGGTTTGAACGAATCGTATTTCAAAGTTTTCCTGGATCATTAATAAACGATTATTGGTTAAAAGGAATTGGAAGTAATCATGGTTTCTTAATGTCTTTCATTGATGCTTATTCTCAGAATAGTATTTTCAATTTTCTTAAATGCTTTGAGCAAGATTCATTATTTATTAAAAATCTTAATGGTTTATTTTTTAAAGAACCTGTTGGTGATGAATGTCTTTTTATTTCTACTAAAATTGATTTACCTATTTGTTACGCCGATGAAATCAATATTTATCCCAACCCTTCAAAAGATATTTTTACAATTTTTAATTCCAAAAAAGATGTTGATTTTAAAATCATTAATCAATTGGGGCAACAATGTTATTCAGGCAAGTTAGTAGATAAAACAACCCAAATAGATTTATCATTTTTACCCAATGGAATTTATTTCTTAAAAACTAAAACTGTTTGTTTGAAGTTGGTAAAAGGATAAACAATTAATGAAACCAAAATCCCTTTCAACTCTACTTGAAAGGGATTTTGATTATTCTTGAAGTAGAATTCAATTATCAATATTTCTGTAATAGCACATTAGCAGTTGCCACAACTCCTTCTTCTCTTCCTATAAAACTTAGTCCTTCTGTTGTTGTTGCTTTTATGGAGACATCGTCAAGTGACAAATGCACGATGTTCGCAATTGCTTCTTGCATTTGTGGAATATAAGGTTTGATTTTAGGTGCTTGCAATAATAAAGTACTATCTATATTGACTATCCAAAAACCTTTTTCTCGAACCATGTTGTAGGTTCTTCTCAACAAGACTTTACTGTCTATTCCTTTGTAAGCCATATCGGTATCAGGGAAATGCTTTCCAATGTCTCCAAGTCCTAAAGCGCCTAACAACGCATCGCAAATGGCATGCAGTAAAACATCTGCATCTGAATGTCCTAAGCAGCCTTTGTGATGAGGAATCTTAACCCCACCAAGCCATAAATCTCTGCCTTCAACCATTTGATGGAAATCTATTCCTTGTCCTATTCTAAATGACATATTCTTTGATATTAATAGGTTATAAAAATAAAGTCATGGCAAAAATACCATGACTTAAGTGCTAAAATATGAAAATTGGGATTACCAAATGTTTAAGCCATGTTCGTCTGCTGTTTTTTGTGCAATATCATAGCCAGCATCAGCATGTCGAATGACGCCCATTGCAGGATCGTTATGCAATACTCTGCGCAAACGCTCGGCAGCATCCGCTGTTCCATCAGCTAGAATGACCATGCCAGCATGCAAAGAGTAGCCCATTCCTACACCACCTCCATGATGAAATGACACCCAACTTGCGCCTCCTGCTGTGTTGATGAGTGCGTTTAAAATTGGCCAGTCGCCAACTGCATCAGAACCATCTTTCATGGCTTCTGTTTCTCTGTTAGGAGAAGCCACAGAACCTGTATCCAAATGGTCGCGTCCAATTACAATTGGTGCTTTCACTTTTCCAGTTCTTACTAGTTCGTTGAACAACTGACCTGCTTTTTCTCTTTCACCCATACCTAACCAACAAATACGAGCAGGAAGTCCTTGAAAGGCTATTTTTTCTTTTGCCATTTTTAACCAACGATGTAAACCAACATTATCAGGGAATAATTCCATTAATGCTTGGTCTGTTGTGTAAATATCTTCAGGATCACCACTTAAAGCAACCCATCGGAATGGACCTTTTCCTTCGCAAAACAATGGTCGAATGTAAGCTGGAACAAATCCAGGAAAGTTGAAAGCATTTGAAACGCCTCTTTTGTCATGAGCTTGACCACGAAGGTTGTTGCCATAATCGAAAGTGATAGCGCCACGTTGTTGCAATTCCAACATTAATTTGACGTGATGAGCCATCGTGTCTAAAGAGTGAGCAATATAATTGCTCGGATCTTTTTCACGCAATGCATTAGCTTCAGTAACACTCATTCCTTCTGGAAAATATCCAATGAGCTCATCATGTGCTGAAGTTTGGTCTGTTAAGGTATCAGGTGTAATATTTCTGTCAATAAGTCTTTGCAACAAATCAACTACATTACAACAAACGCCTATGGAAACCGCTTCACCATTAGCTTTGGCTGCAAGTGCCCAATCAATACTTTCGTCAATATTTTTCGTGTATTTATCTAAATATCTTGTTTCAATTCTTTTTTGAATTCTCCATTCTTCAACCTCTGCTACTAAAGCTACACCTTCATTCATGGTAATAGCTAAAGGTTGAGCGCCACCCATGCCACCAAGACCCGCAGTTACATTCAATGTGCCTTTTAAACTACCATTGTAGTGCATGTTAGCAAGCGATAAATAAGTTTCATAAGTGCCTTGAACAATTCCTTGTGAGCCAATATAAATCCAACTTCCTGCTGTCATTTGACCATACATCATCAAACCTTTCTTATCTAATTCTCTGAAATGTTCCCAATTAGCCCATCTGCCCACTAGATTTGAATTGGCAATCAAAACTCTTGGTGCATCTTTATGAGAACGTAAAACTCCAACTGGTTTTCCAGATTGTACCATTAAAGTTTCGTCTTCATTCAAGATGTGAAGACATTCGAGAATCTTATCAAAACTCTTCCAATCTCTTGCAGCTTTTCCAATTCCTCCATAAACAACTAGGTCTTCAGGACGTTCAGCCACTTCAGGGTCAAGATTGTTTTGAATCATTCTATAAGCTGCCTCAGCAACCCAGTTTTTACAATTTAATTGATTCCCTTTTGGTGATCTTATTACTCTTGCTGTTGATTGTTCCGACATGAATAAAAATGTTTATAAATGTTTTAATTTAATTAGTTTGTAATTGAGCAATGGCTTCTTGAATTCTTTGCTCAGCTTTATTTTCATTAATTATTTCCTTAACAAATTTTTCCCCTGTGACTTGCTCATAAAGTTCAATATATCTTGCTGAAATATTATTAACCACTTCGTCAGTCATTTCAGGAACTTGTTGACCGTCTTTTCCTTGAAAACCATTGTCCATCAACCATTCTCTAACAAATTCTTTTGATAATTGTTTTTGAGGCAAACTTTTAATTTGTCGATCTTCAAATCCATCTTGATAAAAATATCGAGAGGAATCTGGAGTGTGAATTTCATCTATTAAATAAATATTTTCACCAATTTTCCCAAATTCATATTTAGTGTCCACTAATATCAAGCCTTGTTCATTAGCCATTTGTTTTCCTCTTTCAAAAAGCGCTAAAGCAATTCTTTCTAACTCACAATAATCTTTTTCAGATACGATTCCACGACTTATGATTTCTGCTCTTGAGATGTCTTCGTCATGACCTTCATGTGCTTTAGTTGTTGGTGTGATTATCGGGTTTGGAAAAAAATCATTTTCTTTCAAACCTTCAGGAAGGGAAACGCCGCAAAGGGTTCTGCCACCAGCTTTGTAGGTGCGCCAAGCATGACCCGACAAATGTCCACGAACCACCATTTCCACTGCGAAAGGTTGACAGCGATAGCCAAGAGTAACATTTGGAAGGGGAGTGCTTATTTTCCAATTCGGAACAATATCGGCTGTGGCATCAAGAAATTGTGCAGCAATTTGATTGAGCACTTGTCCTTTGAATGGGATAGGGCGAGGAAGTACCACATCGAAAGCTGAAATTCGGTCGCTCACCATCATGGCAAGGTATTTTTCACCCAGATAATAAACATCTCTAACTTTTCCTTTGTAAAATCCTGTTTGTTGTGGTAATTGAAACATCATGAAAAAATCTCGTATGGTCGCAAAGATAGTTCTTGCACCATGCAGAAGCAAAGTAAGGTTGAAATATTAATAATGTATTTTGTAAATATTAATCTTTAAGTGGTCGCTTTTTAATCATGCCACCTTTGGTGTCTTTTACACTGTTCATCACCACAAAAGCATCAGGTTCAATTTTTTCAATTTCAGCATGAAGTTTATTTAATTCCAATCGAGTTATGACGGTGTAAATTATATCTGTTTCCTGAGTTTCACCACGCTTACCATATCCTTTTTTTCCACTGTAGACCGTCACTCCACGCCCCATATGATTAATAATCATTTGTCTAATTATATCAGACTATTTGGCAATAATGGTAACG
>CAZNVQ010000121.1:0-6495 GCA_964576425.1 uncultured Flavipsychrobacter sp.
TTTTAAAAATTATAACTCCATTTTTTAATTAGTGGCAAAAAAGCAGCCCTTTACACTAGTTTTAAATTTAAAAATATTATTCAAATACGCTAAGATTCAATATAGTTTTGACTTTTTAATGCAAGATAAATAGTATTTAAAAAACCAGCCTAAGCTGGTTTGAAATTTTAATCTCCGTCAGTCAGCAGAATGCCTGCGGTTGTAATATCTATTTTTTTCTCTTTATATAAAGAGCCGATAGTCATCTTAAATGTTTTTTTACTAACTCCAAAATTTTCATATATATCTTCTGGAGATGATTTGTCGTTGAATGGAAGAAATCCACCGTTTTGACGAAGCAAAGTCAATACCTTGTCTGTTTCATTATTGACTCTTTCATAGCCTTTGATACCCAATTTTATATCAATTTTATTGTCAGGACGAATAGTTTTGACATAGCCCTTCAATTTATCTCCAATATTTATTTTTTGAAAAATATCGCTTTGGTGAATGAGCCCAATGTGTTTGTTGTTGATAATCACATTAAATCCAATTTCAGAAGGGTAATAGGCAAGCAAATCAACTTCTTGATTTTCTTTCACCGTCAAGTCATCGTTGGTCAAATAACGTTGAATTTTTTCTGTGGCAGCAACACGTCCTGTTATTTCATCGAGATAAAGCATGACCAAATAATGACCGCCAATCTGCATTTTACTGATTTGTTGGCTAGTAGGAACAAACAAATCTTTCATGATGCCCCAAGACATAAACGCACCATGATTGGTTTTGTGAACAACTTCCATGAGTGCTATTTCACCCACAATAGCAAAGGGTTTTTGAGTGGTTGCAATCACTCGGTCTTCCGAGTCATGATATACAAAAACTGTTAATTCGTCGCCTTCTTTTACTCCTGTAGGAACGAATCGTTTAGGGAGTAATATTTCATCGCCATTGGCATCCAAATAGCAACCAAAATCTACTTTTTTAACAACTTTTAAATTATAATATTGTCCTGCTTTTACCATGTAATCATATTAGTGAAAGAACAAAGGTACGTGGTTAAATATGGTTTGAATCAGGACTTAGCATAATCATCCAAAATTTGCCTTTCTTTTTTGGTAAGACTTTCCATTCCATGGCTATTAATTTTTTCTAAAATTTCATCCACTTTTTGTTTTTGCTCATTTTTAGTCATATTATATCGATCTTCATAGGTTATGGCATATTCCTTTTGGGATTGCTTACTGATTAAAATCCACTCAGGTTTTTGAATCATGATAAAAATAACGGTTGAACCAGGAATAAGTATCAGCAAAATGGGCAACCAATTTTGTTCAATTAAACTTGGATTGAGCGCTATGCAAACTAGCAAACCAATTAAAGCACCGCCTAAATGTGCAGCATGTCCAATGTCAGTTCGGTTACTGCGAATGGCATAAACCGTGTAAACAACATACAAAACACCAAAAAGCCAATTGGGAATAAATAAAAAACTGAGCGAAGGTTGAAATGCAATGGTTGCAAAAACCAAACCACTAATGGCACCACTTGCGCCTACTGATGTAAAAAAAGGGTTGTGTCGATGGATAAGAAAAGCAAGAATATTTCCACCAAGTAAGCTTGAGGCATAAATTATAAACAAGTATAATCCTCCCAATGCAGTTTCAAGCCCAGACCCAAAAGTGATGAATGCTAAAAGATTAATGATTAGATGCATCCAATTGGTGTGAAGGAAACCTGAAGTGAAAAACCTATAATATTGATTATTTTTAATTATATTATTGATATTAAACGCATATTTTCTTTGAAAAACATCATTTTTAATCCCTAGGTAAGAAAAAATAGAAGTTGTTGCAGCAATTGCTGTTGTAATGTACATTGCTTTTAATGCTTATTTAGATTATTGAATTTCAAAAATAACAGAAATAAAGCTATGTTTTATTTCATTTTACTTTAATTTGAAAGGTTTTATACATAAAAACAAAATAAATTTTAAAAATCTTAACAAATTTCTCGTCAGACAACCTAATTGAAAAAATTAATTAACCTAATTTCGCATCATTACTAATTTCCCATTTCAAAAATATTATTAACTAACATTAATCTTCTATGAAATTCATTCAATCAACTTTGGTGCTAGCGTCAAGTTTATTTTTATTCTCTTGCGGTGCAAGCAAAAAACTTCAAATTGCTGAAAGCCGCTATGCACGCTTAGACAGTTCTTATCGTGTTTTACAAAACCAATTAAATGGTTGTGAGTCTTTGTCTGCTAAGAGATTAGCTAGATTAGAAGCATTGGAAGAACAAATGAAAAACCAGAAAGTACAAAATGACGTAATGGTTAATCAATTGAAAGACCTCTCTGTCATTTCTTCTTCTCAAGCTGAAAGCATTAAGAAGTCGCTGGAAAATATTTCTGGAAAAGACGCATATATCAAAGATTTACAAGGTGCCATGTCTCGCAAAGATTCAATAACTATGAATTTGGTTATGAACTTGAAAGGTGCATTAGGCAACATCAGCGATGAAGACGTAGATATCAAAATTGATAAAGGTGTTGTTTATATCGATATTTCTGATAAAATGTTGTTCAGAAGTGGTAGTTATGAAGTGACTCCAAAAGCTAAAGAGGTTTTGGGTAAAGTTGCAAAAGTGTTGAACAATCAACCAGATATTGAATTCTTGGTTGAAGGTCATACTGATGATGTTCCTTTCCGTCAAGAACCATTAGTAGATAACTGGGATTTGAGTGTTATGCGTGCAACTTCAATTGTACGTTTGTTGCAAAATCAATATAAAGTGCCACCTGCACGCATGGCAGCTTCTGGACGTAGCGAGTTCAAACCAATTGCTTCAAATGACACAGAAAAAGGTCGTTCTTTGAACCGCAGAACACGCATCGTAATTCTTCCACAATTGGATCAATTCTTCAAATTGCTAGAAAATCCAACTAAAGGAAAATAATAAATAAATAAAATATTTAATGGCTGCAAATAATATTGCAGCCTTTTTTTATTGAAAAATAACGAGCTCAAAGTCAATTTATCGTCAATTTTAATCTTTATTTTCCTTTCATTAATCGACGCTGGCTTATCTTTGTATTTCTTTAAAATTCTAAATTTTACATCCAAAAAATATATAAATGAAAAAAATCGTTTTGCTTGCACTGAGTTGCAGTTTGGCTGGAGTTGCTATTGCACAAAAATCTCAAGTGAAAGCAGCTGAAAAGTTTTTAGGCGACAAGAATTATGAAAGTGCTAGAACAGCAATCGAGTCAGCTGTCAATGACGAAACAACCAAAAATCTTGCAAGAACTTGGTACATCAGAAGTACGGTATATCTTGCCATTCAACAAGAGCCTGCTAACGAAGGAAAAGACTTCTACAAAGAAGCTGGAAAATCGTTGAAAAAACTGATTTCTATTCAACCTGATTACGAAAAAGAAGATATTAACAACAAACTTTTTGCAGTTGCTATTTACAATTTCAATGATGGACTAGCAGCATTTCAGTCTAGTAAATATGATATTTCTTATTTGAATTTTGGAGAAGTTGTGGACATTTTCAATCTTGAAAATGGTAAGCGTTTTGGAACCATGAAGGGTTTCGATACCATGGCTCGCCAATCAGCTTTATATCAAGGTTACAGCGCTTATTATTCCAAGAATTATGACGCTGCAATTCCAGTTTTAGAGAATGCAAAAAAAGATCCTGTTGTTGTTAATCACAATATCTATTTGATGTTGGCTGAAATGTATGGATTGAAAAAAGATGCATCTAACCAACAACAAACACTTGCTGAAGGAAGAAAAGCATATCCTACTGAAAAGTCTTTAATGAATGCAGAACTGAATTTTTATATTCAATCAGGAAAATTCAGCGATTTAGTAACCAAGCTAGAAGATGCAATTAAACTCGATCCGCAAAATGCTGAGTTATATTTCATCATGGGAACTGCTTACGACCAAATGGCAAACCCAAAAGACAAGGATAAAGATTTGCCCAAACCAGCAAATTTCAATGAGTTGTTTGCAAAATCTGAAACTGCTTACAAAGGCGCAATTGGAGTTGATGCTAATCATGCAGATGCTAATTACAATCTTGGGGCACTTTATTTTAATCGTGGTGTAATTATCAATGAGCAAATGAACGTATTGGCTGAAAAAAGTTCTCCTGCAAATGATAAGAAATATGAAGTGTTGAAAAAGGAACGTACTGAATGGTTTGGCAAAGCATTGCCATATTTGGAAAAAACAATTACTATTTTCGATCCAAAAGCAGCAAGTTTAACTGGTGAAGACAAACAAACTTATAGTAACGCTTTGATTTCAGCAATGAACATTTATGCAAGAATGAATAATGCTGAAAAAAATAAAGAAGCAAAAAAGAAACTTGAAGCATTAAAATAAATTAAATTTAAAGAGAGAAATTAAGATAAAGCTGCACTTTGTTGCAGCTTTACTCATTTAAAGTGACACAAATCATTAACTGATGTGCATAAAAAAACAAAATGCTTACTTTTTATCGGTTATCTTCGCATAAATTATTTTAAAGTTTTGAGTTCTCAGAAGTTACCCTTAGTAAAGTTTGCCCCTAAAAATGGCGTTAGTTTTTTCGATACGCTTAAATCAAGAATCGACGATTATTTCACTACCAACAACATTGACATGCAAGGCAACGCATCCATGAAGTGGAAATCTGTTGCGATCATTTCGATGTATTTATTGCCTTATTTGCTCCTTGTTTTTGGCGTGGGAAGTGCTAGCTTGTGGATTTTTTATGGTCTTTGGTTGCTCATGGGAGTGGGTATGGTGGGCATTGGTTGTTCAGTGATGCATGATTCTAATCATGATGCTTATTCCAACAATAAAGGGTTGAATAAATATCTTGGAAAAATCATAATATTAGTTGGCGGTTATGATGTAACTTGGAGATTACAACACAATATTTTACACCACACTTATACAAATATTGATGGATTAGATCATGATATTGATGCTGGCATTTTGCTTCGCTTTTCACCAAACATGCCAAAACTTCGTTTTCATAAATACCAACATATTTACGCTTGGTTTTTGTACGGCTTGTTAACTTTCCAATGGGCTACCATTAAGGATTTCAGACAGGTGATGGACTATCACAAACTTGATTTATTGAAAAAAGAAAAGCTAACACTTTCAAAAGCATTATGGCAGGTGGCTATTTATAAAATTATTTACTATGCTATAATTATTGCGTTGCCAATAATATTTGCTGGTGCAGCATGGTATCATGTTTTGATTGGATTTTTCATCATGCACTTCGTAGCTGGCTTGGCATTGTCATGTATTTTTCAGTTGGCGCATGTAATGAATGATTGCGAATTTCCTGTACCAAACGATCAAAGAAAAATGGAAAATAATTGGGCAGTACACCAAATGTTGAACACAGCTAATTTTGCTCCAAAAAGTAAAATTATGGGTTGGTTTATTGGTGGATTAAATCATCAAGTTGAACACCATTTATTTCCTTATATCTGCCATATTCACTATAACAAATTGGCGCCAATCGTGAAACAAACTGCAAAAGAATTTGGAGTTCCTTATTACGAACAGCCAACATTTCTAGCAGCTCTTATTGACCACGCAAGAGTGTTGAAAAGATTAGGTAATAGCTAAATTAATTTTTAAAAATTTTTCTTGAAATGTTTGTGTCTCTTTGATGCAAACATTTTTTTGTGATTTGATTTATTTAATGAGTTTTGATTTTAAGAATCTTAAAAGGAAAAACAACGCAAACCCAGGAGAGAGTAAGGATATGAGATAGGTGATGGTGTGAAAAATTCTAGCTTTCCATGCCACATTTTCATTGACTTCACCATAATTTATGCTACTAAAAAACTTGCTTATTTCATCTTTTGAAATTTCGTTGTAATAAGCTGCATTCAATTCTTTGGACTTAATTAGCGCATCAAGTGATTTTCTTTCGTTAATGAAATTGGGTTCAAAACTGGGATCAAAAAAATACCAATTTCCGTCAATTCTACCTTCAAGCGTGAAATGACCATTGAGATGAACCGGTCTATATGGAATTCCAGCATGTTTAAAGAAATTCATTAAAACAATAGCTTGTTGACTACAAGCAGCCATCGGGTGTTTCATAATATGAAACATGATTTACAATTACTGCTAAATCATACCAAACATATTTACCCATTAAATAAGCAAGTCAATTTTCTTTTAACGAGTAGGTACTATAAGAATGATAAAATCTTTCTGAAATTAGAGAGTCAAAAGATTGGCATATTCTAGCGAATGCCTTTTATCTTTCCTTAATTTAATATCAGCATATTCAATAAGAATTAAAAATACCAACAAGTGCAGGGTCAAACCTTTCCCACGAATAGCCAACACCAAGCGATTTGGTAGGTTTTGAACTACAAAAGTTATTTGAGAGAATAGGTAAGTGGTTGCCATTTTCGACAGGTTGTAAATATAGTTTAATTCTTTGATATTTGTCATGTTCAAATGAAACGGAA
>CAZNVQ010000122.1:0-6348 GCA_964576425.1 uncultured Flavipsychrobacter sp.
TTCTGTTGGACTCCCATGGAGTCCAATGTTTGTAGCTATGGGCATAGCTACAAACCAGCGACCCCCGAGGGGTCGAACATAACCTTTTCGAATAATGGCAGCGGCATAAAAATTATTTATTCTATCCATTTACCAAAGATTTTAATTCCTTTAAACCTGATTCAATATTTTGCTCTAATTCTTCTAATTTCCCAAAAATCACATTTGGTTTTTCATATACCACTTCTTCATACACTTCTTCTTTGTAGGTGCTTAAATTCAAATCATAGTTGTTATCTACAATTTCCTTTTTCGGCACCATAAAGTATTTCTGCTTTCGGTCGCTGTCTTTATTGGTGTCTCTTGCTTTATAGCGTTGCACAATATCGGACAAATCGCTGTCGACAATTTTGTTTCGCTTGTCGTCTAAGGTGTAGCCGTCTGCCTGCATGTCGTAAAACCAAACGTTATTGGTTTCGCCACCTTTGGTAAAAATCAAAATGGCGGTGCTTACCCCTGCATAGGGTTTAAATGCTCCGCTGGGCACAGCTATTACGGCTTTCAGTTCCGCTTTTTCAATAATCAATTTTCGCACTGCTTCAAACGCCTTGCCGCTGTTTTGTATCACACCACTAGGTACAATCACCGCAGCTGTTCCACCCATTTTAAGCATGTTAAAAATACGTTCTACAAACAGCAGTTCGGTTTTGGTGGTGGGCAATTTCAGCCCTTCGTTAATATCACCTTTGTCAATGTTTCCCGTAAAAGGGGGATTGGCTAAAACAATATCAAAATGGCTATCTTCATTGTAGCTTTTGCTGAGCGTGTCTTTGTAATCAATCTTGGGTTCGTCAATGCCGTGCATCATCATGTTCATCAAACCCAAACGCACCATAGTGGAATCAATATCATAACCCACAAAGCTTTTATCCAAAATAGATTTTACGTCTTGTGAAAGCACGGCACTAATGGCAGCACGTTCAAAACCATCTTCATCTTTCTGCAACTGTTTGGATTGGGCGTTGAGCGTAGTAGAATTGCGTACCAAATCAGTAAGGATATATTGATAGGCTCCTAATAAGAAACCACCTGTTCCGCAAGCAGGGTCGGCAATGCGTTGACCTAATTGTGGTGCCACCAATTCTGCCATCAATTTAATAATGTGTCTTGGGGTTCGGAACTGTCCGTTTTTACCAGCCGTGGCAATTTCACTCAACAACATTTCATACACATCACCTTGTATGTCCTGAAAAGCATGTCCGCCTTCTGTGGCATCTTTTTCAATTGCCTTAAAAATTTCCTCAATCAGATTGATGGCTTCAACCAACAAACTGGCTTTAGGCATGATGAACACAGCATTTGCCATGTGCTTGGTAAAACTGTCTGAGTCTGAATTTTCAGGATTGTAGGATTTACTGAATTCTTTAAGGAAGGGAAACACTTTAATTTGCACATGCATCAGCATTTCATCTGCTGGCTTATGCTTGAAGACACTCCAACGCAATTCGTTTTTATCAATGCTATCGTTACTGCCCGGGATATTGAATTTGCCCGAAAATCGGGAAGTATATTCTTCGCCTGTAAATTCAGCATCTCGTTCACGCTTAGACTCTAGTTCGTCTAAACGCTTCATGAAAATAAGATAGGTAATTTGCTCGATAGCAGTTAGTGGGTTACTAATTCCACCACTCCAGAAATTGTTCCAGAGTTTGTCTATTAGAGACTTTAATTGTGCGTTGTTTTGTAACATCTATTATTCTTCAATTTTTTTAAACCTGCATTATTGTTGGACTCCTCTGGAGTCCTGAGGATTGTAGCTTGACATCATGTTACAATCCTTCGACCCCAGCGGGGTCGCACTATTCCAACCAATCAAACAAATATTTTTCATTATATTCAATCTCATAATTTTTTAAAAACATTAAATACTCGTCCTTAAAAGTTTTCTTTTTATGATGTTCTTTTTGGTTTAATACATACTTAATTACCGAATCTATTTGTGAGCGGCTATAGGAAAATGCACCAAATCCTTCCTGCCAATGAAACTTTGTTGGCGTTAGTTTATTTTGATTGATAAACTCATTACTTGCCTTTTTGATTTCTCGTACCAAATCTGAAAGACAGCAATCAGGCTTATGTCCAATGAACAAATGGATATGGTCAGGCATGCCTCCAATTGCCAACATTTTCTGTCCTTTATTTTGAACGATACCAGTGATATATTGGAACAATCTTTCTTCCCATTCCGCTTTAATAACAGCATCTCTATGCTTAACCGCAAAAACGACTTGAATATAGATTTGAGAATAACTGTTAGCCATATTCTTTTAGAAATTGGTTGTTGAAAATTGTTGGACTCCAATGGAGTCCTTAGGGATGTAGGTTGACATCAAGCTATACACCTGCGACCCCGATGGGGTCGAACTTTTAAACATATAGGCGATAATGTTACTCATGCTACTAATACTTGTTCGGTTAAACTTAAAATTTCATCAATCTCTTTTTGATTAAAAATCCCTCTGATGCCTTCGGGGTGAAGCAAGGTGAAAGGAGCTTCAATCAGATTTCGTTTGCTTACATCGCCATTTTTCAACACAAAATCTTTTAGTAATTCAAGAAATTGCAACTGCCGACTGGTGAGGTAACTGTGTTTGGATACAAAATCATCAAATGCTTTGGTAATGGTTTCGGCAAATGTTTCTAACTGTTCAATGCCCAAAATATGTTTAATGAATTGCACCAATGCCGCTTTGCGGTGGTTGTAAACCTTGCGCAACAAATCAATGGTAATATGAGGATGCTCATTGTGCAATTCTTCTGCCAATTGCACGGCTTCATCAGTTGTGATATCTTGCCCTTGTTTCAGTTTTTGTAAAATCGGACTGCTTGAAACCAATTCGTTGATTTTCTTTTCAACCAATTCGCGATACTTAGCAATACTTAATGCTTCGTGTTGGGGTCCGAATTCTACATATTCCTTTTCTGCAACAATGTCTTTCAGGTTGAATTTTGCAGGTGCTAAAGGAATAACCGCTTCTCGGAATTTCATCAATGGTGAAAGTTTCTGAATCAATTCTTCAAACTTGTCTTCGTTAATGGTTGCCCAATAATGATTGCTTTGTGCTTGTCTAATTAAATCTTTTTCATTGGCTACTGTGTTGATACTCAAAGGCAGTTCGCCAATTGTTTCAATGATACTATCCCTTAAGGTTTCAAATTTCGAAAGCAACACATCATCTTCAGAAAAAGGTTTTGCAAAAGGTGAATTATCTCCTTTTAAATGAACTAATGAAATCTCAACTATGTCTTTTTCAAAGCGCATAGCTTTGAAATCTACATCCGAAACAGTTCGTAATAAAGGTTTTACAACTGCTTCCAAAAATTCCATTTTATCAGAAGTTAGATTGCTCCAAAAGTTGTCATCTTCTAAGCGTTGTAGCTCGTGTTTAGCTTCCATAATGACCACAGAATTTTTGGGTAGCGCTGCAACTTGCTTTCTGATTTTTTGAACTTCATTAATTACAATTTCAGAATTGTTCTGTGTCTGAGCTTCTTCTATTTTTTCCAAACGTAATCCAAATAAACGAATAGGGAGTGGAATCTGAGGCTTGGGTTCTTTCCCTTTTGGATTCAATTTAAAATATTCAAAATTGTCCCAACAATCAAGAATAAGAAAATTATCTTTTTGAGTACACCAAGGTTTTAATTTTTCTGGTTCTAACAGACGAGTTCCTCTACCTATCATCTGCCAAAACTTGGTGTAGCTGTAAACAGGTTTTGCAAAAACCAAATTCACCAATTCCCGAACATCAATTCCCGTGTCGAGCATATCAACACTAATAGCAATGCGTGGCAAGTCGTTTTTTTTGAATTGATCGAGCAAACCACCTTTGCCATAAACTCTTGGATCGTCGCTTACTAATACTTTGGCTAATTCGCCTTTATATTCGGGATATAATGAATCAAATATTTCTTCAACTCGTCTGGCATGAGCCTTACTGATACAAAAGAAAATCGTTTTACCGGGCAAAACCCCGTTAGCATCTTTGATACTTTCCTCCATGAATTCACGGACAATTAATGCATTTGTACCTTTATTGATTACCTTTTTTTCAATCTCCGTTCCTTCGTAATTGATTTCTTCTATTTCCTTTCCTTCCAACATTAATTTTTGTTGGTCTTCAAGAGTAATAGTTCGTTTGTTTATTCCTTCAACCTGAAACTTAGTTTTAATTTTCATTACCTGAAAATTGCTCAGGAAAGGTGGAATATGATTAACCGCTTCATCATAAGAATAAGCAAAAGTTGGGATGCCATCTTCGCATTCAAATAATTGAAACGTATTATGGTCAATTACATCGGTTGGTGTGGCTGTCAAGCCAAGCGTAATCGTATTAAAATAGTCGAGAATTTCCTGATAGGTATTATAAATGCTTCGGTGACTTTCGTCCACCACTATCAAATCAAAGAAATGTGGACTTAAACTTTTTTCTTCACTGCGAATAATGTTCAACATGGTGGGGTAAGTGGAAACATAAATTCGCCTATCTGTGGCGATTTCTTTTTCACCTTGTTTTGGCCAGCGAGGTTCATTGGGCAAATGCTCTTTGAATGCATCAAGTGTTTGGTCACGCAAAGCGATTCTGTCAACAAGAAATAAAACCCTTTCTGCCCATCCAGCTCTCATCAATGCGTCCACCAAGGCGATACATGTTCTAGTCTTGCCGGTGCCTGTTGCCATTACCAACAAGAATTTGCGTTTTCTTTTTTCAATGGCTTCCATGACGGCACGGATAGATGCAATCTGATATGCTCTACCTGCAATTTTTGTGTTGATTAAATCTCCAAATAAAGATTTTCTTGACTTTCGAATATAGACGTATCGTTCAAGGTCATCACGAGTAGGAAATCCATATACTTTCTTCGGAGGATAATTATCTAAGTCCCAAAAATAAATATCGTGACCGTTGGTGTAAAAGCAGAAAGGTAAGTCAACACCTTGAGTTAGTTTGATATTATAACAATATTGTTTGGCTTGTTCCCTTCCGATTGAAGCATCAACTGATGTTTTTTTAGCTTCAACTACAGCAAGTGGTTTACCGTCTTTACCCAATAAAACGTAATCACTATATTGGTGACCTGAATACGGATTAGTTGGTTCCTCCACAACTGTCAAATGAATATCAAATTCCTCAATCACCTGAGTTCGGTCAGTCACATTCCAACCCGCTTGTTTTAAGCGGTTGTCAATGATTTCTTTCCTTGTAAGCTTTTCGTTTTTCAACTCTTGTTGATAATAATTGTTGCAGGTCAAAATACATTAAAGTAATGATATGATTTTCAAAATTGTTGAAATTAATTTTAAAATGAATTTTTAGTAATTCGGGATTTTTCCAATAGTAGTAAATCATTACTCGTGAAAATCAATTTTAAAAACCATTTATCCATTATTTAAAAAAGCCATCTTCAATCAATTTCTTAACCCAAATTCCAAAAACTGCTTACCCCTCTCCCCAATCAAACATTCCAATTCAAACGCAAATCCTAAATTCGGTTACTCATTTTATCCTAATCAATGAAAAAGCAAACAATAAAAATCCTTAGCACAGAATAAGACTACTATTTTTTCCTGAACCCTAAAAATACTTGCACTACCAACGAGTAAAGGTTCATACTTATTAAGTTTTATGCTAACACCTTCGAATAAATAGCGGTTCACATTTATGAATACCATTATACATTAAATGATTTCACCAATCAGTTTTTAGTTTTGATTAATACATAAGATATTTTTATCATTAACAAACTTAGCGATTGATGCTTCACGGTTGATGATACCGTCGCTAAACTTAGCGATTGATGCTTCATGGTTGATGACAACGACAAATATGACAAATATATCATACAATAGAATTGAAATACATCGAACCGCCACTCCATTTTGGATTGTACCTTAATACTTACACACTTTATTGGATAGTACCTCATGTCCTATTTATCGGTCGTCCTTTCCGTTACATCGGTTATCGTTTTGGTTGAATCGGTTATCGTTTTGGTTACATCGGTTGCCTTGTCGGATACATCGGTCATCTTGTTGGTTGCATCGGTCGTCTTGTTGGTTGCATCGGTCGTCGTGTTGGTTGCATCGGTTGCCTTGTCGGTTGCATCGGTCGTCTTGTTGGTTGCATCGGTTATCTTGTTGGTTGCATCGGTTATCTTGTCCTAGATATCGGTCGTCTTGACTAAGGCTTGCAACATCGTTTCCCCTGCTTGGTTTGTCGTTTAGAAAGCTTTCCTTATCACTTGGAAAGCCACCTAAAATATTTAGCTCCAATCATTTGAATAATTTCTCTATATCCCTAAAACAAG
>CAZNVQ010000123.1:0-1119 GCA_964576425.1 uncultured Flavipsychrobacter sp.
CCATGTTTGGTGATGGAGCTGCTCGTCAGGGTTTGTTGCATGAAACCTTTAATATGGCAATGCTTTGGAACCTTCCTGTAGTTTTCATTTGCGAAAATAATCACTATGCAATGGGTACTTCTGTTGCTAGAACTTCCAAAGTGCTTGATATTTATCGTTTGGCTGATGCTTACGATATGCCTGCAGATTCTGTGGATGGCATGAGTTGCGAAGAAGTGCACAAAGCAATCGAAAGAGCTGTGCGCAGAGCGAGAGATAAAGGAGGTCCCACTTTCCTTGAAATCAAAACTTATCGTTATCGTGGACACTCCATGAGTGACCCAGCAAAATATCGTACGAAAGAAGAATTGGAGGAATACAAAGAAAAAGATCCAATTAATCAAGTGCTAAAAACCATTTTGGACAACAAATGGGCAACAGAAGAAGAAATTGAAGCAATCAACGATAAGATTAGAAATGAAGTAGAAGATTGTGTTCGATTTGCTGAAGAAAGCCCATATCCATCTGATGATGAATTATACAAAGACATCTATGTAG
Organism: uncultured Flavipsychrobacter sp.; assembly: GCA_964576425.1. Lineage (GTDB taxonomy): Bacteria > Bacteroidota > Bacteroidia > Chitinophagales > Chitinophagaceae > JAFIGV01. Next base: position 538 of record CAZNVQ010000123.1, read on the forward strand.
ATGAAAACTATCCGTATATTACTGATTAATAATTTTACCTTATAATCGCACAAAACAATTATTTTTACAATTCATAATTTTATTTTCTAAATAACAAAAATGGCAAACACGGCATCAAACCAAAAAATTGAAGAACAAGAAGTAGTATTTGAAGAAGGTAACCCACTTCAAAATATTCAATCCTCATATGAACAAAATAAAAAACGCATCAACACTGGTGTTACCGTTGTTTTGCTTTTAGTTGTTGGCTTCATTTCTTATAAGAATTTCATCGTTGGACCAAAAGAAAACAAAGCAGCAGCAGCTATTTCAGCCGCTCAGGGTTACTTTCAAATAGATAGTATGAATCTTGCATTAAATGGAGACGGACAGCATGCAGGATTTTTGAGTGTCATTAAAAAATATAGCGGAACTAAAGCTGCGAACCTTGCTCATTACTATGCTGGTTTGTGTTACTTACAAATGAAAGATGCTAAAAATGCACTTAAATATTTAAGTGAATTTGATGCTCATGGTACCAATCTTCAATTTTCAGCACAAGGTGCAATGGGTGATGCTTCCATGGAAATGGGCAACACCAAA
>CAZNVQ010000123.1:1129-6167 GCA_964576425.1 uncultured Flavipsychrobacter sp.
AGAAGGAATTGAAGCTTACATGAAAGCCGCTGGCGATAAAACGGATAATGCTTTGACACCACTCTATCTTTATCGCGCAGCTATTGCCTATGTAATGAACAATCAAGTTGATAAAGCAAAAGAGAATTTCAAAAAAATCAAAGAAACATATCCTCAAAGCGCACAAGCTCGTGAAACTGATAAAGAGTTAGCAAGATTAGGCGAATTAGAATAATAGTTTTTTTAAATAATCAATTTCAAATAGGTTAAAAGTCAACTCTTTTAACCTATTTCTTTTAGTGCAAGGCTACAGATTCTTTACCTTAGCAGGGAATAAAAAAATTGAACTGAATTTACTACATCATCATTAAACATTAATAATGTCACTATCTAACGAAAGCAGCGCGTTGTTTGATACCACCTCAATTCAACACTTAGCATCAGCAAAAGTGGCAATCGTTTGTACGGAATGGAATGAAAAAATTGTGGCGGAACAAATTAAAGGTTGCACTAAAATTTTAGACCAACATAAAGCAATCATAAGCCAAAAAATTATTGTTCCAGGCAGTTTTGAAATCCCTTTTGCCTGCCACCGCTTGATAACATATTGCAAAGAAAATCATGAACAAAAGCCCGAAGCCATTATTGCATTTGGCGCAGTAATTCGTGGAGGAACTCCTCATTTTGAATATGTTTGTAAAGCAGTTACAGAAGGCATAGCGCAACTCAATGTAACAACACAAATCCCGATTATTTTTGGCGTACTTACTGTGGACAATGAAGCGCAAGTTTGGGAAAGATTGGGCGGAAGTCATGGACACAAAGGTGAAGAAGCAGCATTGGCAGCATTGAAAATGATTCAATTGTGCCGAACCTATTAATATTTTTGAAATTATAATTCCATCAGCATGAAAGTACAATTATTTATTCCTTGCTTTGTCGACCAACTTTATCCTGAAACAGGCATGAATATGGTAAAAGTTCTTCAAAAACTTGGCTGTAAAGTTGTTTTTAATGAGCGACAAACTTGTTGTGGACAACCTGCTTTCAATGCTGGATATTGGGATGAAGCAAGGGCAGTTGCCACTAAATTTTTAGCTGATTTTGAAGGCGATAGTTACATTGTTGCACCAAGCGGAAGTTGCACAGGATATACTAGAAATTATTACGAGCGCTTGTTTGAAAACACACCTGACCAAAGCCGAATTCAAAGAGTTACAAAAAGGATGTTTGAATTTACTGAATTCCTAACTGAAGTATTGAAAATAGAAAATTTGAATGCAACGCTTAAGGGTAAAGCTACATATCATGATGCTTGTGGAGCGTTGAGAGAATGTGGTATCAAAGCTGGACCAAGAAAACTATTAGAACACGTAAAAGGACTGGAACTCATTGAAATGAAAGAAGCAGAAACCTGCTGTGGTTTTGGTGGAACCTTTGCTGTAAAGTTTGAACCCATTTCAATTGGCATGGCAGAAACAAAAATTAAAAGTGCAGTTGAAACTGGTGCAGACTATATCATCACTACTGATGTGAGCTGCATGATGCATATGCAAGGTTACATTGACAATCAAAACTTACCCATAAAAACTTTGCACATTGCAGATGTTTTAGCTTCAGGATGGTAAAACAAACTAGATTTAATTTTTCAATAGAAATAAAGCATGGAAGAACAATTGACGAATCAAAATCAAGAACAATCGCAAGCACATATCAATGATATGTACAAGAGTTGGTTTTTAGATTATGCTAGTTATGTGATATTAGAACGAGCGGTTCCAGCAATCGAAGATGGGCTGAAACCAGTGCAAAGAAGAATTCTTCATGCCATGAAAGAAATGGATGATGGTAGGTTCAACAAAGTAGCCAACATCATCGGACAAACCATGCAGTACCATCCTCATGGCGATGCTTCCATCAGCGATGCCATTGTCAACATGGGGCAAAAAGATTTGTTGATTGAAACACAAGGTAACTGGGGCGATGTGAGAACAGGAGATAGTGCTGCGGCTGCCCGTTACATCGAGGCACGGCCTACAAAATTCGCACTAGACGTGGCTTTCAACCCAAAGACCACCGTTTGGCAATTGAGTTATGATGGTAGAAAAAATGAGCCTGTAACCTTGCCAATGAAATTCCCCTTGTTGCTTGCACAGGGTGCAGAAGGTATTGCAGTTGGTTTATCAACAAAAATTTTACCACATAATTTTTGTGAAATATTAGAAGCTGCCATCAAACATTTGAAGGGTAAGAAATTTGAGTTATACCCTGACTTCAACACAGGAGCCATGATTGACGTGACCAACTACAACGAAGGCGCACGAGGCGGGAAAGTTAGAGTGAGAGTGAGCATTGAGGAGGTGGACAAGAAATCAATTGCTATCAAAGATGTTCCTTATGGCATTACTACTTCACAATTAGTAGATAGCATTCTGAAAGCAAATGATAACGGAAAAATAAAAATCAAAAGTGTAGTTGACAATACCGCTAAAGATGTTGAACTCATTGTGCAACTTACACCCGGAGTATCAACAGACCAAACTATTGACGCGCTTTATGCATTCACTGATTGTGAAATTTCAATTTCGCCTAACGCTTGTATTGTTATCAACGATAAACCACATTTTATTGGTGTTCATGAATTATTGCGCCATTCGGTAGAACACACTAAAGGCTTATTGCTGAAAGAACTTGAAATCAAATTAAGTGAACTAGAAGCCGATTGGCATTATTCTTCATTAGAGAAAATATTTATTGAAAAAAGAATTTATCGCGACATCGAAGAAGAAACAACATGGGAAGGTGTTTTAGCAGCTATTGACAAAGGTTTACGACCTTACATAAAACATTTCAAAAGAACAATTACAGAAGAAGACATTGTAAAACTGACAGAAATTAAAATCAAGCGGATTTCAAAATTTGATTCTTTCAAAGCAGACGAACATATTAAAGGTGTGGGAAACAGCATGGAAGAAGTCAAATTTAATATTGAGCATTTGACTGACTTTTCCATAAAATATTACGAAGGTTTGCTAAAAAAATATGGAAAAGGGAAAGAACGCAAAACTGAAATTCGTCCTTTCGAAACCATTCAAGTAGCACAAGTTGCCATTGCGAACACTAAACTTTATGTGAATTTCAAAGAAGGATTTATTGGCACTTCATTGAAAAAAGATGAATTAGCATTTGAATGTTCCGACCTCGACAACATCATTGTATTCAAAAAAGATGGCAAAATGATGGTGACTAAAGTTGCTGAAAAAACCTTTGTTGGAAAGGACATTATTCATCTAAGCATCTTTGTGAAAAATGATGAGCGCACAACTTACAACATGATTTATGTGGATGGTAAAACAGGAATTTCCTACGGTAAGCGCTTTAATGTTTCAGCTATTACGCGCGACAAAGAATATGACCTAACCAAAGGAAATCCAAACAGTAAAGTTCATTATTTCTCTGCAAACCCTAATGGAGAAGCAGAATCAATCACCATAACCCTGTCCCCAGGAAGCAAAGCAAGAATAAAATCTTTTGACTATTATTTCGAAGAACTTGAAATAAAAGGAAGAGGCAGTCAGGGAAATCAAGTAACTAAATATCCAATTAAAAGTATCAAATTCAAGGAAAAAGGGAAATCAACCCTCTCTGCCATGAAAGTGTGGCTGGATGAGCAATTTGGCAGATTAAACAAAGATGGGAATGGCAAATATTTAGGCAGATTTGTGGATGGTGATAGATTAGTTTGTTTCAGAAAAGATGGCAACTATGAACTAACTGATTTTGAATTCACCAATAAATACGACGTGGATGAAATTTTGATGATTGAAAAATTTAATCCTGAAAGAATTATTTCAGCCATATATTTTGATAGTAAATCCAATCAATTCAACGCCAAGAGATTTAAGATTGAATCTCAACAACTGAAAACAAAATATCTTTTTATCAGAGAAGGTGAAGGCAACTTTTTAAAAATGGTAACATCACACCCGGAACCAATTGCCATTCTTAAATCTGGCAAGAAAAAATCAGATTTGACAACTGAAGAAATTGCTTTGCATGAAAAAATAGATGTTACCGGTTGGAAAACAATTGGTTCAAAGATTGCTGATATGGATTTGAAAGAAGCTTATTGGCTCAATGAACAAGAAGAACAAAATAACGAAGTGGAAGCCCCTACTCTTTTTTAATAAAAACTATGAATCAAGAATTTTTAATCCAAATTGCCAACAATTGGTTCGATGCTTTTAACCGTCAGGACCTTGAAGCATTGCTTGCCTTATATGACAACAATGCTGAACACTATAGCCCAAAATTAAAAATGAGACAACCAGCAACCAATGGCTGGATTAAAGGAAAAGATAGCTTGAGAAATTGGTGGGCAGATGCTTTTGAAAGACTTCCTGAACTTCGATATACACCCAATAAAATTATTGCCAACGACAACAGTATTTTTATGGAATATCTTAGAACTGTTCCAAATGAAGATAATCTGATTGTTGGCGAACTTTTGGAGCTTCGTAACGGTTTAATTATTCAATCAAAAGTTTTTCATAGTTAAAATCAAAGCTTTCCACATGAATAAAAAAACGCTAGTAATTGGTGTCTCTGAAAACCCAGCTAGATATAGCTTTCAAGCTGTGAAAAAACTATTGAAACATCAACATGAAGTGATTGCTGTTGGCAATAAAGCAGGTAAGATTGACAATGTTGAAATCCTTACATCAAGACCAGAAATAAACGACCTCAACACCATAACCCTTTATATCAATCCTTCGCTACAAACTCAATATTACGATTGGATTATTCAATTGAAATCTCAAAGGGTTATTTTCAACCCAGGAACCGAAAATACTGAACTAGAACAATTGCTCAAGGAAAATAAAATCACATTTGTTAGGGCATGTACATTGGTAATGCTATTAACAGGTCAATATTAGTTTGTTTTAATAGATAAAAAATTTGAGCAGGTGATTAATGAAAAGTAGTTTTTTAATGCTTCAATTAATATAAAAAGAGCCGCGCTAAAGCGCAGCTCTCTCGTATTATAGTTTTCAAAAGT
>CAZNVQ010000124.1:0-6055 GCA_964576425.1 uncultured Flavipsychrobacter sp.
CAAATACTAATTATTGGCATTATTTCATACCAACAAAACGACATAACGAACCATCCAAATTGGTTTGGAAAAGAACTTGCAAAGAAAAAGTTGTTTTCAGTTTCAATTGTGGAAAAGCCAATTGAAAAACTCAAAACTTGGAAACTAAAAGTTAACATTGATCAATCCTATGATGGATTTAATACCACAAAAAGTATTGGTAATGGGTTTATCTATGTTTACAAAAGTCAAACTAAAATGTCGTTAGACATTGGTGACAAACTTATTATTCCTAATGAATGGAAACCCATTAAAAATTCAGGAAATCCATTTGAATTTAATTATGCAAAAAATTGTTTGAGAAACGGAATTACCCATCAAATATTTTTAAGTGAATCGCAATTCAAAGTATTACCTCAAACAAAAAAAGAATTAACATGGATCCAAAGAACACATCAATGGGCGATGAATGCTTTAGCTCAAAGCATAAAAGATGAAAATACTTTAGGGCTAATGCAAGCGATGCTTTTGGGTGAAAATGTTCAACTTGACCAAGACCTTAGACAAACGTATGCAGAAACCGGTGTTATACATATTGTAGCCATTTCAGGAGGTCATATTGTTGTCTTCTTTGGCTTCATTCAATGCTTGTTTTTTTGGTTGAAAAATAGGCGTTTCGAATGGATAAAATATTTATTCGCCCTGCCTTTAATTTGGTTTTATGTCCTAGTTGCTGGGGCGCCAATTTCTGCAGTCAGAGCAGCAATCATGTTCAGTTTAATTACCCTAGGATTGATTATGGGTAAAAACAAAAATGCTATGAATCAATTATTCACTACTGCGTTTTTAATGATTTTATTTTATCCATCTTGGCTATTCTCAATCGGATTTCAACTTTCTTTTTTAGCTGTCCTTTCTCTTATCATTTTTTACCAACCTATTGCTGATTTACTAAAAACAGAAAATAAAATAGGTAATATTTTATGGAAAACAGCTGCAGCAAGTATCGCAGTTGAACTTTTAGTTGCACCTCTTGTAGCGTATTATTTCCATATTTTTCCAATTGGATTTATTGCTGCAAACATTATTGCTTATTGCTTCATGGGTGTAGCTCTTCTCGCTGGAATTTTCATTGTGCTTTTGTCAAATTTTACTTTTATCGCTTCACTCCTTAGTAGTATTCTTGTATTTTTTGCAAAATGGTTTCATCTGTCCATGGTTTATATTCAAACTTGGAATTGGGCAGCATTGAAGCAAATTCAAATCAATATTCTTGAGCTAGTTGTAGTATTTATAACAATAGCATTTTGCAGCTATGCTTGTTTTTTTAGAAATGGTAAGGCTTTCCTATTCAGCCAATTTAGTTTCCTTTTGCTGATTATTTTATTTAACATTGATAGTTTCAACATTTCTAAACAACACAAATTAGTGGTGTACAATTCCAAAGATGCTTTGATTGAAGAGATTATCGGAATAAAAGGTTGTAACGCGATTTATTCATCAATTACTGATACAACGAAAAACAATTATTTTCTCAATAATGCGCACATTGGTTTTGGTGTAAAAACAAGTGAAACAAAATCAACAAATGCTAACTTTTGGAACGTATGCAACAAGCAAATTGCATTATTAAACATACCTATCGTGGAAAACAAGTCAGCAAAAATTAAGTTAGATTATCTGATTGCAGCTCAAGAAATAGATAGCTTTGAATTAGAAAAAATTCAAAACAATTTCGATTGCAAAAATATCATTGTAGTTGGTAAGCAAAGCAAAAAATCATTGAATCAAATTCTTAGCAATAAACATAAATATCGAATTCCTATTCATATCACCTCAGAAGATGGCAGCTACATTATTGATTAAAACGCCAAATCTTCATGTGCTGAAGCCTTGTTAATTGAGTATCTTCGCGGCAAAATATAGAAAACTAGTTGCATTATGAATTTAAATATAAAATCGGCTTTAATTTCAGTTTTTTACAAAGATGGTTTGGAGCCAATTGTCAGAAAACTCAATGAACTTGGCATTACTATTTTCAGCACAGGCGGCACTCAAGTTTTCATTGAAGGATTAGGTTTAACTTGTTTACCAGTAGAGACTGTTACCAATTATCCAAGCATTTTGGGAGGCAGAGTGAAAACCTTGCATCCTAAAGTTTTTGGAGGCATTCTTGCACGTCGGTCATTAGCAGAGGACATCCAACATGTTGACGAATTTGAAATTCCATTAATCGACTTAGTCATTGTTGATTTATATCCGTTTGAAGAAACTGTGAAAGCAACTTCTGAAGAAAAAACAATCATTGAGAAAATTGACATTGGAGGTCCGTCAATGATTCGTGCGGCTGCAAAAAATCATCAAGATGTACTTGTGGTAGCTGCACGTGAAGAATATGGAGCACTTTTAAATTTATTAAATGAACAAAAAGGTGCAACTTCTTTGGAACAGAGAAAAATATTTGCTGCAAAGGCTTTTGAAATTGTGGCGCATTACGATGTTGCCATCTCAAATTATTTCTTAAAACAAACTGGTGGTGCTTCTTTTCAATTATCTCTTGGCAACAAGCAGCCTTTGAGATATGGCGAAAATCCACATCAAGCTGCTGCCTTTTATGGAGAAATAGATGCGCTGTTCGACAAGCTCAATGGCAAAGAAATTTCCTACAACAATATTGTTGATGCTGATGCTGCTTGCCAAATCATAAGCGAATTACAAGCACCCGCTTTTGCCATCATCAAACACACTAATGTTTGTGGTGTTGCAACAGCTGATAATGTGCTTGAAGCTTGGGACAAAGCCTTGACAGGCGACCATGAAAGTGCTTTTGGCGGTGTGCTCATCACCAACCAAAATATCACCCTTGAAGTTGCAGAAAAAATTCATGAATTATTTTTTGAAATCTTGATTGCGCCTTCATTTGATGATGCAGCATTGGCTTTATTGAGTAAAAAGAAGAACCGCATTTTATTGCTTCAAAAACAAGCATTTTATCCCGAAAGAGAATTCAAAAGAATATTAAATGGCGTTCTTGTCCAAGCAGCAGATTTAGGCAATCAAGAAACCTGGAACGAGGTTGGTGCTAGAAATACAACAGACGAAGAAAAAGCCAATCTTGAATTTGCCAATATTGTTTGTAAACATCTGAAAAGCAATGCAATTGCATTGGTTAAAAACAATATGCTTATAGGAAAAGGTTGTGGACAAACAAGCAGAATTGATGCACTAAGACATGCTATTGAAAAAGCTAAGCAATTTGGACATTCCCTTGAAGGCGCAGTGTTGGCATCAGATGCCTTTTTCCCTTTTGACGATTGTGCTAAAATGGCGCATGAAGTAGGTATCAGAGCTATTATTCAACCGGGCGGTTCTGTTAGAGATGAAGACACAATAAAATTCTGTCAATCGAATGAAATAGCACTTGTAATGACGGGTATGAGGCACTTCAAACATTAAAACTATAAATCAAACCATGTTAACTATTGCAATTGATGAAAACATAGCATTACGCAACTTCAAAATCGAAGATGCTACTGTGCTATTTGATATCATCAATAGGAATAGGCAACACCTTAGACCTTGGTTAACATGGATTGATCAAATACAATCAGCAAAAGACACAGAGCAATTTATTCTAGATACTTTCACTCAAATAGACAATCAATCGGGTATAGAGCTAGCAATCATTTTTGATGGAAAAATCATAGGCAGTGTTGGTATGCAACATTGGAATCATCAACTCAATAAAGCTCAAATTGGTTATTGGATTACGAAAGAATTCGAAGGTAAAGGCATTATGAATAAATGCTTAATGCAGTTCATTAAATACCTTTTTACACAAGTTGGACTAAACAAAATTGAAATTCATTTCGTGAGTTCCAATCAGAAAAGTGCTTCCGTAATCAAGAGACTCAATGCTCCTATTGAAGGTATTTTAAGAGATAGTCATTTTTCAAATGGAACTCTTTCCGATTTAGTAATTGCAGGTATTTTGAAGAAAGATTTTTTGAATCAGGTTTAACTTAAATACCAATAAGCACCAAGCTGAGTCAAAATTCCAATAATGTAACCAAACCAAATTTCGCTTGCTTTGTGAGCGCTTAAATATAACCTAGAACTACCTACAATTCCTGCCAAAATAATTGCAAAACTCAAAGGCATCAACATATTTACTGAACTAACAAATAACAATACCAATAATAACCCAGGTAGAGCAGCTATTGCGGTTGCATGCAAACTAACTTTTACAAAAATGTTGGCCATGAAAAGTAATATGATTCCCCAAAAGCTACCTAGAAATAAGGATTTCAACAAAGTTGGTGCTTGTAATGAAGTATCGTTTTTCACTACCCAATATGCCCAAAAATAAAAAATCATGGTTGCCATGATAGGCACTATTCGCTCTTTGTGATTTTTCAATTGAATGCTTTCAGCAAATCCAAGACCCTTCATTAATAGAACAGTTAGCAATGGGAAAAATGCTGTCATATATCCCACTCTTAAAAGTAAAAAAACAACATGTTCTTGTTTTAAAGAAGCGAAACTTGCAGGCATTAATGTGACTAACACCCACGTCAAAAAAACTGGTGCAAAAAGAGGATGAAACAAATAACTAATAACTATAGATATCCATTTCAATATTGGAGATTGTGATTTAGTATTAATCATCTTTTAATTTTTAATCAAGAATTGGCGACAACCATTTCCTTGCTTGCTCTAAAGTCATTTTTTTACGTTTTGCATAATCCTCAAGTTGATCTTCACCTATTTTCCCAATTCCGAAATAAGTGCTTTGAGGATGAGAAAAATACCACCCACAAACTGAAGATGCCGGATACATTGCCAATGATTCTGTCAATGATATTCCAATATTTTTTTCAGCTTCTAACAAAGAAAAAAGTTTCAATTTTTCAGTGTGGTCAGGGCAAGCAGGGTAACCTGGTGCTGGTCTAATTCCTTGATACTTTTCCTTAATTAATTGTTCATTTGACAATTGTTCATCACTACTATATCCCCAATATTGTGTTCGGGTTTTTTTATGCAACAACTCGGTGAAAGCCTCTGCTAGTCTGTCTGCAAGAGCTTGAAGCATAATCTTATTGTAATCATCATGTTGCTCCACAAAATGTCGAATGTGCTTTTCAATTCCATGTATTGAAACCGCAAAAGCACCAATAAAATCATTGTGTTCAGGGTGAATAAAATCGAATAATGAGAAATGTGGTTGCCCTTGCGCTTTCTTAATTTGTTGGCGCAAAGCTTCTAGCTTAACAATTGTTTCCTTTTCTTCACTCAAAACATTTATTGTGTCAGGAGCTACTTTTTCAACTTCCCAAAACCCAATTACGCCATCGGCTGTTAGCCATTTTTCTTTAATAATCTTATCCAACATCATATTGGCATCTGCAAACAACTGCGATGCTTGTTCACCAACAATATCATCTGAAAGAATAGCAGGAAATTTACCACTCAATTCCCATGCTATAAAGAAAGGCTCCCAATCAATATAAGATCTGATTTCAGCTAAATCAAATTCTTTAAAAACATTAATACCTAAATCATTTGGTTTTGGAGGCAAATAATTACTCCAATCTATTGAAACAGGATTATTTTTTGCTTCTTCGTAACCAACATATTGTTTGATAGACTTTTTGCCAGAAAAATCATTTCTAATTTTCTCATATTCCAATTGAACCTGAGTTAAATAAGCCGATGCATTTTCCTTTTGCAATAAAGAACTTACGCTTGTCACGCTTCTACTTGCATCTAAGACATAAACCACACCATTGTCATACTCAGGTGCAATTTTCACAGCAGTATGTGTTTTAGATGTTGTGGCACCTCCAATTAATAATGGCTGCTTCATATCACGACGCTTCATCTCTTTAGCCACATGAACCATTTCATCTAATGAAGGCGTAATTAAGCCACTTAATCCAATGATATCCACTTGCTCTTTTTCAGCTGTATCCAATATTTTATCTGTTGGCACCATCACACCTAAATCAATAATATCATAACCATTACAACCAAGTACGACACCAACAATATTCTTTCCAATATCATGAACATCACC
>CAZNVQ010000125.1:0-5952 GCA_964576425.1 uncultured Flavipsychrobacter sp.
ATGTACCGCTGGTGTATCTGTTGTGCCGCCAGGTGCAGTGCAGAGTAGCTATGTATAGCCAGGATAAGCGCTGAAAGCATCTAAGCGCGAAACCTTCCACAAGATGAGTTTACTTTTAAGGGTCGTCAGAGACGATGACGTTGATAGGCTACAGATGTAAAGGTGGTAACATCAAAGTCGAGTAGTACTAATTACCCGTAAGCTTTAACTTTATTTAATACCAACGATATAAATTGCTTTCCCCCAATATGTCTTATATTATTGCTAGTAATAGCACACCTTCTTATGGTGGTATTGCCGAGCGTGTTCACCTCTTCCCATTCCGAACAGAGAAGTTAAGCCGCTCATGGCCGATGGTACTGCACAACAATGCGGGAGAGTAGGTAGCTGCCATATTTATTTAAAAGCCTTCGTTCTTTATTGAGCGGAGGTTTTTTATTTTACGAAATTTTTAACATAAAATAATTTGCCCCCCCCTCTTTGTATATTTATATTTGCCCTGCAACGTTGTAGGAGGTAACCGAAAATCCGTAGTAAAAGAGTAGGATTAAAACTTTAATAAACAACCGCATCTTTTTATGGCATTAACGAGACAACAAAAATTGAACATTGCATGGGCTGATTGGATAGCTGGAGCAGCATCTTCCTCAACAGGTCTTTTAAGCTTTGGAATTGCTGGGGCTGCATCCTAGCTTTACTATCAAGATCATTATGCAAATCCTAGAGCTTCAATTAATCCCAATCCAGACCCTGATCCAGAAAATGAAGGTGAACAAATTGGTTTCTGGCACAATCAACTATGTAGGTCTTTTGCAGAAGGAGTGTATGGCAATGTTACATACAGTGATATGGTCTCTGTAGCGTCTAACCTCCGTCCGGATTTAGAGTCAGAAATACATAGCATATCAGAGATTGATTTTCGCACTGTCGTTGAACTCGTACTAGAGCACGAATTTGTCAATAGCCATCAATGGCAAGAGTCAATTGTAAGGGAAAAATTTGGATTATCAGGTTCAGATATAACATCGTTCAATGAAATTATCGATGATATTAATGCTGATCCTGGAGACGATAATTTTTATACTAAATACGAAGAACTCTTGGCTCAAATAGCCAGTTATTCAATTCCAGAAGCGAAGAAAACGTATTTTTTAAATTCTCTTGGAATTTTGAAATATAGTTTTTATTTGTGGATAGCTGACTAAAATATTAAAGAATGAGAAAACCAGCTCACTCCCAACTTAATCTTGCAATAATTTTTTGTCTTATTTCAGTTATTATAAGTCTTATTCTTATGTATTCAGAATATCATGAGTATAGATTTACTTTTCTTCAAGGTATTTGTTTGGTTTCGCTGGCTATGATTTTTTACCGAATGAGAAAATAATTTTTTGTGGTATTGCCGAGCGTGTTCACCTCTTCCCATTCCGAACAGAGAAGTTAAGCCGCTCATGGCCGATGGTACTGCACAACAATGCGGGAGAGTAGGTAGCTGCCATATTTATTTAAAAGCCTTCGTTCAAAAAACGAAGGCTTTTTTTGCTTAAATCCATCCCATTAAGTATCATTCAATACCATCTCTGTATCATTTTCAACCAGTTTTAACCCAATAACAGCCTTAAAAGTACCCAACTGCTACACTTTTTTGCCAAATATTGTTCTTTTTCTAGTTTCTTGACCTTTAGAAACTGATTTTATATCAAAAATCGGAGTGTCTGAAATTGGTTTTTATTTGATGGATTCTATTTTTTTTAACTCATTGTTTGATGAATTTTTGAGTAATAATCCTCCCATCGGTTTGTTTGTATTGTATCAATTATACACCTGATGATAAGTGACCAATATTTATTGTTTCCATATTTTTAGATTAACATAAACTCTTTAAAGATTTAGAAATATTTATTTATATTTCAGCTCATTAAATTTTGGTTTATGTTTAGCAGAATTGTCTTTTTTCTATGTTCACTTATTCTGCTTTATGCATCGTTTGTTTTTTACCCAAGATGGAAACAAGAAAAAAATAATGCTGTAATATCTTGGGATGTCTCAGGGTATTATTGGTATTTGCCTTCAATATTTATTTATCATGATTTAAAGCAACAATCATTTAAGGATTCCATTTTAGAAAAGTATCAACCAACTAGAGGTGTTCATGATTTTCAACAAGCCTTTAAGCATCAATCGGGAAATTATGTAATGAAATATTCGTCAGGAATGGCGTTAATGTATTCTCCTTTTTTTGCAATAGCTCATATTCTTGCCAGCACACTGGGTTATCCTGCCGACGGTTTTTCGCAACCTTATCAATTAGCCATTCAATTGGGCGGTCTGCTGGTTTCATTAATTGGCTTTTGGTTTTTCAGAAAGTTTTTATTGAATTTTTATAGCGACAAGATAGTTGCTATATGTTTGTTTTTTTTAGTTGTTGGTACAAATTACTTGAATTATGCATCTATTGATTCCGGAATGACGCATTGTTGGTTATTTACTATTTATGTATTTATTCTTCATGCAACTTATTTGTTTTATAAACAACCAACAATAAAGCTAGCATCTGTATTGGGCTTTTTATGTGGTTTAGCGACATTAACTAGACCAACTGATTTGATTTCGGTGTTCATTCCTTTGTTGTGGGGATTACATGGATTTTCATTTTCAGCAATTAATAGACAATTACAATTTCTAAAATTCAATTATAAGTATTTATTAGTTAGTTTTTTTGTTGGCAGTTTGGTTGTCAGCTTTCAAGTTTTTTATTGGAAATATACTACGAATGAGTGGTTGGTTTATAGCTATCAAGATCAAGGGTTTAAATGGTTGCATCCACATTTTTGGGAATATATTTTTGGAACACACAACGGATGGCTTGCTTATTCGCCGATCCTTATAGGTATATTTTTAGGCTTAATTCCTTTTTGGAGAAGCTGGGCTAATGGTCGGATTGCAGTTGTCGTTTTCTTGATTTTGGATTTATATCTAGTTTCTAGCTGGGAGTTTTATTATTATGGTGGAAGGTTTATGATTCAAGCATATCCAATTCTTTTTTTACCATTGGCAAGTTTTGTAGCTTGGTTATTAGCTAAAAAGTTGAGGGTTCTTTTGAGTCTTCCTATATTATGTTTATTTGTTTATATTGGTTTGTGGACGAACATACAATATCATAAAGGTGATTTATATGACTGGGACATGTGTAATTGGAAATATTATTTTGCAACAGTTGGTAGGTGGAAAGTGTCTGACGATATTTTTAAATTGAAAGACACTGATGAATTATTTCAAGGTAAACCCCAAAACAAAGTTTTGGTTTATGCTAATGATTTTGAAAAAGACAGTTTAGTCAGCAGTGATGAAAAATTTTTAAGTAAACAGTCAATTTATTTGAATGAAAAGGTAAGGTCTAGGCAGTTTAGCTTTCCATTTCAAAGCGCTGAAAAAAACTGGATAAGGGCTGAGGCTCAGTTTACTTCGGTGTTGCAGGAGTGGAACGTTTGGAATATGACACAGTTTATTGTTACACTTCGATGTAAAGGGAATGATATAAAAACTAAAATGATTCGTGTACATCGATTCTTGTATAATGGTGCAACAAAGCGAATTTATATTGATATTAAGTTGCCAAAACAACCAATTGATGAAGTTGCTGTATCGTTTTGGAATAATGAAAGCCAGGAGACCATTCTTATAGATGATTTAAGAGTTTGGGCTTTTGATGAATAATTATGGACTTAAATTTATTCTTTAAAAATTATATATAATATTAATATTATTTTCAATTAAAGAGTAGACAAGCTTCAAGGTATATTGAACAAACATAATAAGTAATAAATTTCGTTGCCATTACATCTATTTTTAAATAAAAATTCTTACCTTTGCCCACCTTTTTAAAAGGGTGTAGTGTATTAATAGACACCATAGACAAGAATTTGGAAGCGGGTATGAGTGCCCAATATTCTGAAGTGTGTCGAAGTTTTTATTGAAACATTGCTTTTATTAACATTTAAATTATAAAATTAATCAACTCAACATGGCAATTCTTAATTTCCAAAAACCTGACAAAATTGTTCTTCAGAAAGCAACAGATTTTGAAGCCTTATTTGAATTCCGTCCGCTAGAACCAGGTTATGGTGTAACTATCGGTAACTCTCTTCGTCGTGTGTTGCTTAACTCTCTTGAGGGTTATGCCATCACAGCGATACACATTGATGGTGCTGACCACGAGTTTGCAACTATCAGAGGAGTGTTGGAAGATGTAACTGAAATCATCCTTAACTTAAAGCAAGTTCGCTTGAAAAAAGTGGTTGATCACGAAGTGTTTTCAGACAAAGTGGAACTTCAAATCACAGGTCATGAAGTGTTTACAGCAGGAATGATTGGCGAGTCGTTACCTAATTTCGAGGTGATGAATCCTGAATTGGTTATCTGTAACATGGAGCCAGGCATTACATTTAAGATTGAATTGTTTATTGGAAAAGGTCGTGGATACGTTCCAGCTGAGGAAAACCGTCCTAAAGAAGGTGCACCTCTTGGTATTATCGCGATTGACTCTATTTACACGCCAATCAAAAATGTAAAATACAGTATTGAGAATACGCGTGTTGAGCAAAGAACCGATTTCGAAAAGTTGATCATGGAAGTGAAAACGGATGGTACTATTCACCCTGAAGAGGCAGTGAAAGAAGCTAGTCGTATTTTAATTCAACACTTGATGATTATCACTGACGAAAATATCAGTTTAGATACTAAGCGTGAAGAGAAAGAAACAATTGTAGATGAAGAAACATTGCAATTGCGTAAAGTGTTGTTGACACCATTGGAAGATTTAGAGCTTTCAGTTCGTGCATTCAATTGCTTGAAAGCTGCTAAAATCAACTCTTTGAGCGAATTGGTTCAATACACACAAGAAGAATTGATGAAGTTCCGCAACTTTGGTCAAAAATCACTTTCTGAAATTGAGCAAGTGCTTGGAGAGCGTGGTTTGCATTTCGGAATGGATATCAGCAGATTGCAAAGAAGCGAAGATTAATTTATTGAAATAGTCATTTATTAAATCAACAAGTACCATACATTCCTTGACACGGTGTATGGGAAAATAAAATCAAATCGTCATGCGTCACGGAGACAAAATTAAAAATTTAGGTAGAACAGCTTCTCACAGAAGAGCGTTACTTTCTAACCTTGCTTGCCAATTGATTGAGCACAAGCGTATTGTTACAACATTAGCAAAAGCTAAAAGTTTGCGTGTATATGTTGAACCAATGATTACCCGTTCGAAAGTGGATACAATGCACAATCGTCGTGTGGTGTTCAGCTATTTGCAAGACAAAGAAGCCATCAAAGAATTATTTGGTGTTATCAGCGACAAAGTAGCAAACCGTCCTGGTGGTTACACGCGCATCATCAAGTTGCAACCACGTATGGGCGATGCTGCTGAAATGGCAATGATTGAATTAGTAGATTTCAATGAAATCTATGGTAAGGATGCGCAATCTTCTGAAGCTAAGAAAACTCGTCGTAGTCGTCGTAGTGGTGGTGGTGCTGCAAAGAAAACTGAAGCTACACCAGCAGTTGAAACAACTGTTGAAACATCGGCTCCTGAAGCTCCTGCAACTGAAGCATCGGCTGAAAGTGCTGATGAAACGAATGCATAATTCTATTCAAAGTAATAATGAATTGCAAAGGCTATCTGAAAAGATAGCCTTTGTTTTTTTTGTTAATTTACATATGGCTGAAAGATAGCCAAAAGGAATTCTTATATTTAAATGTGAAAACAAGATAAATTAAATATAAGCATGAAAAAAAAGCGTGAAAATATTGTCAATACTGGTTTTGGAAGTAATAGTAGTGTTGAAGGTGGGCGATTAAGTAATAAAGATGGGAGCATTAATTTGACGAAGACAGGATTGCCGTTTTGGGAGAAGATTAGTTTGTATCATAGCCTTTTGCGAATGCCAA
>CAZNVQ010000126.1:0-5897 GCA_964576425.1 uncultured Flavipsychrobacter sp.
TTGTGTAGGTGTATAAGGCTTAAATACAGGTTTTGCCATTGCTGTAATTATTAATCAAATATACATAAAAACCGCCACAGTATTGACTTTCAGACATGTTTATTTCAAACTAAAATATCAAAACAAAATATCTCCTTGAAATGTGTAAAACATAAAAGGACAGCCCTTTTTTGCTTCTATCTAATTGCATTCCGTAATTATTTTGAAATAATAAGTGATTTTCAAGCTTCTACTTGACAAAGATGTTTGCATTTGATTCTATTAAGAATTAATACAACAAGCAACACAACTTAGTTTTTCACTTTCCGAAGTTTAAATGATTGCAAATTTCCAAGCTATTCCGCAACATCAATTTCAACGATTTAAATAGCTCATTTCACTATTCCTCTAAAAAATCTAAATCTTTTCCAAAGGTTTCTTCTGTTTGCCAAGCGGCTAAAAGTGTTATTGCCATTACAACTACACCTATGGTTGCGGCGGCTGCAGTAAAACTTTGTTTGGTTTGGAAATAGTGAAATAATGCTGTTATTAAAGGCAATGAACCTCGTACCATGTTGGGAACTGTTGTTGCTGCAGTGGCCCTTAAATTAGTGCCAAAATGCTCTGCCGCCATTGTCACAAATATTGCCCAAAATCCAGTACCAAAGCCCAATAGCGCACAAATGGCATACATCGAATTTGAGGTTCCTCTGTCTTGATTGAAAAATAAGAATATGCCCAATATCGTAATTCCATAAAAGATGAAAAGAGCTTTTTTTCTACTTTGTAAATATTGGCTTAAAAAACCTATCAACACATCTCCAATAGATATAGCAATATAAGCATACATCACTGCCTTCCCTGGCACAACTGCTTCTTTCAATTGAAATGCTTTTCCAAAATCTCCTGAAAAGGTCACCAAAATACCAATAACATACCATGTTGGTAATCCTATTAATATAGCTAAAAGGTATTTTTTAAATCGATTCCAATTGGAGAAAAACATAAGGAAATTACCCTTTGAAATTGTTTTTGATTTCATCTCATGAAACATTCCTGATTCAAAAACACTTACCCTTAACAATAATAAAGACAATCCCAACCCGCCACCAATAAAGTAGCATGTGCGCCAACTAAATAGTTGTGCAATAAAATACGCAAGCACAGCTCCTGTGAGTCCAACACCAGCAACCATTGAAGTGGCGATGCCTCGTTTCTCTTTTGGAATCAATTCGCTCACTAAGGTTATCCCTGCACCCAATTCGCCAGCCAATCCAATTCCAGCTATAAAACGACACAATCCATATTGACCCGCAGTTTGCACAAATCCATTGGCAATATTGGCTAAAGAGTATAAAATTATAGAACCAAACAAAACAGACAGCCGCCCTTTTTTGTCGCCCATAATTCCCCAAATGATGCCTCCAATCAACAATCCAAACATTTGTTCACCGATAATTTCTAAACCTTCATCTCGAACAGCAATTTCATTTAAACCAAGTTCTGTTAAGCTTTGTACCCTTACTATACTAAATAATAACAAATCATATATATCAACAAAATAACCTAATGCTGCCACCAAAACAGGAATAGAAAACAAAGCTAGTTTTTGATTATATTTCATGATTATATGGTCATTTAAATTAAAAAACTCAGACAAATTAGTAATGTTCGTCTGAGTTTTAAAGTGATTTTAGAATTAATTTATTTTACTTTTTCTTTTGTGGTAAAAACATTTTCAACAAAACTGGTCCAGTAGTGATTACAATCAATCCAATTACAATTTTTTCAAAATTGTGTTTCACCCATTCGTTTTCGCCCAAAAAATAACCAGAAAGCGTCATACTCGTCACCCAAGCAACACAGCCCAGAATATTAAATGTGAAAAATTTCTTTTTATCCATGTGCACAACACCTGCTACGATTGGTGCAAAAGTGCGTACGATTGGAAGAAATCTTGCTAGAATAATAGCACTTCCTCCTTTCTTATCATAAAAATCTTTGGCTTGATGGAGGTGTTTTTTCTTGAATAACAAGGTGTCTTTTCGCTCAAATAGTAGTGGACCTGTTTTTTTACCAAACCAATAGCCCACTGTATTACCAATCACGCCAGATATTGTGATAAGTATAATCCAATAGATTAAATTAACGAAGTCGTTATTGGTAGGACTTTGACTATTAGCTATCATCAATCCTGTAACAAACAATAAGGAATCACCTGGCAAGAAAAAGCCTACAAACAATCCTGTTTCAGCAAAAATGATGAGCGCAACCAAATACAAACCGCCGTTGTTCATCACCAACTCAGCAAGCTTTTCGGCGTTCATTAATTCTTTGAGAAATTCAATAATATCGTGCATGATTTCAATTCTTGGGTGAAAATAATTAATAAATTTTAAACTCAAATTTTGAGCAACAGCATTTTGATAAGTTTAACCTTCTAAAGATTTTTCCCATTTACTCACCACAACAGTTGCAACACTGTTGCCCACAACATTGGTGGCACTTCTGCCCATGTCTAATAATGGGTCAATGCCAAACAACAAAGCCAATCCTGCTTCTGGAATATTGAAGGTGGCTAAGGTTCCAGCAATAACAACTAACGAAGCACGAGGCACGCCAGCTATACCTTTGCTCGTAAGCATCAAGACCAATAACATACTTAATTGTGTACT
Source organism: uncultured Flavipsychrobacter sp. (assembly GCA_964576425.1). GTDB lineage: Bacteria > Bacteroidota > Bacteroidia > Chitinophagales > Chitinophagaceae > JAFIGV01. The sequence goes on from CAZNVQ010000126.1 coordinate 2,655, forward strand.
CATATCTAGATGAATGCCATAGGATTGAGCTATAAATAATGAAGCAAAAGTCATGTACATCATCGACCCGTCTAGATTGAATGAATAACCTAATGGCAAAACAAAACTTACAATTTTATCCTTGCAACCAAAACGTTCCAATTCTAACATAGTTTTTGGAAAAGCTGCTTCACTACTACTAGTACTAAATGCTAATAGTATTGGTTCTTTGATGCGTTGTAACAAAGTGAAAATTCTACTTTTTATAAAAACTGACCCTGCTAATAGTAATAACATCCACAACAATGCAAGTCCTAAATAAAACTCCCCAATGAAAATAGAATAAGTGGTTAAAATTCCTATTCCTTGTTTGGCAATAACCGCAGTCATGGCGCCAAAAACCGCCACAGGAGCGAAGTTCATGACATAGCCTGTAACTTTTAATATCACATGAGCAATAGCATCAAAAGCTTTAATAACAATTTCTCCTCTTTCACCAATAGCTGCAGTGGCAACGCCAAAAAACAAAGAAAACACTACAATTTGTAAAATCTCATTTTTAGCCATTGAATCAATTACACTTGCAGGAAACACATGGTATAAAAATTCTTTCAATGACAAAGCAGTTTTTTGCAATCCTAAATCAGCTGATTCAGGCAATGGCAAATGCATTGCCGTTCCGGGTTGGAATAAATTGACCAAAACCATACCTAAAAGCAAACTCATGAAAGATGCACCAATAAACCATCCTAGTGTTTTTCCTCCTATTCTACCAACCGCTTTAACATCGCCCAATTTTGCCACACCAACAACTAATGTTGTGAACACTAATGGCGCAACAATCATTTTAATCAATCGCAAAAAAATGTCGGCAATAAGTGAAAATGGTTCTAGTTTTTTGTCTCTAGATTCTAATGTTGTCTTCTTGCTTTCGCTTAATAATTGTTTGTCAACCTTCATTTGTTGATAAGCAACTGGTTGAGTGTCTTTAATTGCAACTAGTTTAGATTTCGTGGCTTGTAGTTTCAATTCAATAGTGGCAATAGATTGATTTTCATTTTGCACATAATGACTGTTCAAATAAAAACCAAGCAGAATGCCTAGTAACAAACCAATAATAATATTGCGTGTTAATGTTGATTTTTTTGTTGAAGAATGTTGACTATGGTTCATGATGGCACAAGATAAGCATTGAAAAGAAAGTATTAAAAATCAATATAAGATTGAATGGAATTATTGCCTTGCAAGCCACCCGAATGAATACAAATTATTCGACTTTGTGCTGGAAAAAAATCACGCTCTGAAAGGACTTTAACTCCCATCATCATTTTTGCGGTGTAAACAAAATCTAAAGGCAATCGAAATTGAAAATACATTGTATTCATAAAATTTAGAAGCTCTTGATTGTATTTCCCGAATCCACCAAAATGAAATTCATCAGTTAATTGCCAATTACTTGTCTTTTTTTTATTCACCCAATCGCTAATGTCTTTGGTCAAATAATTTCCTTGTTTCATAGGAACAAAACCAATTAATTGTTGGTGGTCAGCTGCTGCATCACACAATCCTGTAAAAGTGGTTCCTGAACCTATGGAACAACAAATATGGGTATAAGAATCTGAGATATATTTGTTGATTTCAACACAACCTTTCCTGCCCCACTCGTTGGCTCCACCTTCTGGAATAATATATGCTTCAGGAAATTTAGTTTGTAATTGATTCAGAAATGCTGATTCATTTTTTTTGCTATAATCCGCTCTTGAAACAAATATCAATTGCATTCCAAATTCTTTGCAGGCTTGCATTGTAGGCGACAGTTGCGTTTCATCAAATTCACCTCGAACAATGCCAACCGAAGATATTCCAAAATATTTAGCCGCTGCTGCCGTTGCCACTAAATGATTGGAATATGGTCCTCCAAAGGTCAATACTTGTTTAAAGCCTGAATCAGTAATTTGTTGTAAATTATACTTAAGCTTGAACCATTTGTTACCTGAAATTATTGGATGAATTAAGTCCAACCTAAGAACATCAACGGTTAAGTTCGGCAACCAAGAAGGCAACTGTTGAACTTGAATATTTTCCTCATGAATTGTATCCATATTCTCGCAAGTAGTTTTCATTGTCACGCCATTTTGGACGCACTTTGATAAACAATTCAAGATGCACTTTTCGTTGCAAAAACTCCTCAATTGCTTTGCGGGCATTGATACCCAATTGTTTTATTTTGCTCCCACCTTTTCCCAACAAAATCACTTTTTGTGTTTCTCTTGCAACAATAATTTCAGCCTTGATGACATCTAAAGTTGCTTTTTCCTCAAATGCTTGAATAATCACCGCAGCATGATAAGGGATTTCTTCTTGGTATAAATGATAAATCTGTTCTCTAATGAGCTCACTCACAAAAAACCTAACCGGTCTGTCGCTCATGCTATCTTCGGGATAATAGGCCGGCGCTTCAGGCAGATATTGTAAAATTAAAGGCGTTATTTCTTTAACGTTTCTATTTTTTTGTGCTGAAATTGGCACAATTTGCCATTTAGGAAATAAAGATTTATAAATATCAATTTGTTCTTTTAGCTGTTTTGCATCTTTGATAAGGTCAATCTTATTTAGTAGTAAAATGGTAGGCACTTTCAACCTTAATTTTTCCGCTATAGCTTGAATTTCTTCTTTGGGTTGTGTGATATCATGCACCAAAATAGCAACATCCGCATCTTCCAATGCACTCTTTACATGATGCATCATTTTCTCATGCAACTTATATTTTGGTTCAATAATGCCTGGTGTGTCAGAGAAAATAATTTGATGCTGCGGTTCGTTGACGATTCCTAAAATACGATGTCTTGTGGTTTGCACTTTGGGCGAAGTGATAACGAAATGCTCGCCTAACAAGGCATTCAGCAAAGTTGATTTACCTGCATTTGGTGCTCCGAATATGTTGACAAAACCAGATTGAAATGTATCGTTCATGCTGTGTAAAAATAGGCTGACAAACTGAGAGATGATTTTTTTTTTTGAAAATGAAAAAAAGAATTGGCTGGTAAAAAATATCCTCCTACATTTGCACCCACATCGCGAGATAGAGCAGCGGTAGCTCGTCGGGCTCATAACCCGAAGGTCACAGGTTCGATCCCTGTTCTCGCTACAAAAATTAGCCAGCTTTAAGAGTTGGCTTTTTTATTTTCTACCTTTTTTACTTTATAATAGTTTTCAATCCCTATTCCTTAAGCAATTTTGCATTTAAACTTTTTTTGCCATCAT
>CAZNVQ010000127.1:0-5875 GCA_964576425.1 uncultured Flavipsychrobacter sp.
GAAAAAACTCGATCATAATCAATTCCACCAATAGCTGAAACCAGCATTTTATAATGTTCAATGCTTTCGGTTGAAACTTGAGAAATCAACTCAGGACGAGAAGATTTGACAACTTTTTTAGGTTTTGGATCTCTAAAATGCTCTGCCTTTTTCAACAATTCCTTGTCGTCTTTAAACTCTTCCAACCAATTGTATAAAGTTGCTCTTGAAATGAAAGCTTCCTGACATATTTGTCTCACAGTTTTCAGTCTTGTCCACTTATCCAAAACCCAAGCTTTGCGCTGTTCTGCATTGTAACGATAGGTATTCATGAACGTAAATATAGACAAGACTGTCTAATTATGAAGCAAAATCTCCACTTTTAAAACTGAATTAAAAAAACAAATTCAAAATACATAATTTCGCCATGCTATATGTTGAATAAAATATACAAATACCCCATAATCGTAATTATACTTATATGTTTCACGTCACGAATTCCTCAATTAATTAGCCCAAATCTTACATTAGACGGAGATGAGTGTGTGGTTGGATTAATGGCGAAACATTGGTTTACAGGGCGTGATTTTCAATTTTATTTTTGGGGACAGGATTATGGATTTTCTTTAATTGAAATTCTATTCATCTTGCCATTTTATGCACTATTTGGCATTTCAACAATAAGTGTAAAAATTGCCATGTTAAGTTTGTGGACAATTGGCTGTATCTTCCTATTTAAAATAATAGAATTTGTTACAAAAAATGATAAAAAACTAGCTTTCTTATTAACCATTTTATTCATTTCATTACCAGCTTGGGGAGCTTGGAGCATGAAAGCTAGGGGTGGCTATTTAACCTCATTTGCTGCAAGCAACTTATTGATTTATTTAATTTTTACCAGAAAAACATCGCCATTTCTATATATATCAACTGGAATCTTACTCATGCTAATATCAGAAAGTCAGCCTTTTTGGTTGGTTTGGGTTTTACCTTTAGTGGTCTTTCAGCTTTTAAAAACAAGAAAATTAACCAATTGGATTTATTTAGCGGCAACTATAATTCCAATTGTATTAGCGTTAAAACCTTACAAAGACACACTCCAACATTGGCGACCTATTTTCCCATACATACCCAAATCCAGTCAATTAATTCCTTACTTCAAAAGAATTCCTGAATATCTTTTTGTTACATTTCACGGCGATTATTTTTTAGCCGATGCGGAAAATCCAAATACATTTTCTGCTTTGATGAGCGTACTTTGTGTAGCTAGCATCTTTTTACTAATAATCATTTCATTATATATACTATTTACTAAACCTAAGAAACACGTTTTATTTCTTTGCTCTTCAATTGGAATTTGGTGTTCAATTGGCTACTCTTATTTCACCACGGACATCGCTGGGCGATATTTATTGCCGCTTAGTGGCATTTTGATTTTTACAATTGCAACTCTTCTAAACAAAGAAATTTATCAAAAATGGATTTCAAAAATCCTAGTAACGGTAACAATATTTGGATTTATCTCAGTGATTTCATTTTACAGTTTTCAACCCCATCATATGGGAAAAGCACGAAGTATACAAAAGCTGGTGAAACATTTAGAAGGCAACAAAATTTACTACGTTTTTTCAGCCGATTGTATGCTACCTTATCAAATAGCATTTTATTCCAATGAAAAAATTCTTGCTCGAATGCCTTACGTCCCGGGTCGAAATACCTACTACATGCGACAAGTGGACAATGCTTTAAAAAAACATAAGAAAACCGCACTAGTGAGCTACACGGGTGAATTATATGGTGATCAAAAAGAAAATAGCGAGCGAGTTGATGATTTCTTAGTTCTTGCCAACCCAGCTAAACTACTTCTTTTGGAACATTTCATTTTCCAATAAAGCTTTCACAAAAATTTAAAAAAATCAACCGTAAGAAATGATTAAAATTGTAGCAAAGGAAATCTTGCATGGAATCTCATACAATATCTGTTTCTGATAATTCACAGCTACACATCAATCGCTTGATTGCTGAAATTGAAAAAGTAATTCGTGGTAAAAGAAAACAAATTGAACTTATACTCACGACACTGCTTGCTGGTGGTCACATCTTGATGGAAGATAACCCTGGAACAGGTAAAACTGTTTTAGCTAGAACGATTGCTCATTGTATAAGTAACAATAATGAAGGTGGAAACATTAGATTCAAGAGGATACAATTCACTCCCGATCTTTTACCAATGGATCTTATCGGGAGTCATATTTTTGACGAACAACACAAAGAATTTATTTTCAAAAAAGGACCATTATTCTGCAATATTCTTTTAGCAGATGAAATCAATCGAGCTTCACCAAAAGTGCAAAGTGCTTTGCTGGAAGCAATGGCAGAACACCAAATAACTGCGGGTGAAACAACTTTGAAATTAGAACATTTATTTTTTACAATAGCCACACAAAACCCAATTGAAATGGAAGGCACTTACCCACTTCCATCTGCTCAATTAGACCGTTTTTTCATGAAAATTTACTTCGGCTATGTTGATGAAAAAACGGAAATAGACATCTATAAAAACTACAACAATATTGCTCAAAATCTGGAAGACTTACAACAAGTTTTGAGTTTAGAAGAAATCATAAATTTGAAAGAATTGGCGGCTTCGGTTTTTGTTCATGACAACATCATTCAATCGGTTTCTAACATAGTTCGGGCAACAAGAAATCATCAGGACATAAGCCTTGGTGCTTCAACACGAAGTGGCATTGCGCTAATGAAATGTTTAAAAGCTTATGCGCTAATTCAAGGAAGAAAATATGTCATCGAAGACGACATAAAAGATATTGCTTCATCGGTTCTCGACCATCGATTGGTGTATAAAAACAAGGAAGCCAAGAAAACCGTGTTGAATCAAATTGTCCTACAAGAAATCAATCGATTATCTAAAATCAAGTTATCTTAATAAATGAAACAACTTTCACTTCTTGTTTCTTTCTTATTATTACTTGCAACAAATACCATTTGTTGTGCGCAACAACTTGATTTTACTACAAAAAATGCAGTGAAAAGATATGAGATTGATGCCAAAAGAATGGGCGTAGACCCTAACAGCGAAGATGCATTACCAAGAAGTAGAGAGTTTAAAAGAATTGATAGTAGTTACTATGTAGGATGGTTTTTTGAAGGCATGTATAAGTACAACCATGCAGCAGATTATTTAGGATTTAAACATGCTTCGGCTTCCCTTTCCAAAGCGCTTCAATTACTTGAAAATGATTACAAAAAACAATTAAAAACACAAACAGGCGACCTTTCGGTATTTCTTCAAAATTTCAAATATCAATTAGACTACACAATGGCAGCTTACTTTTTGGTTTGCTGTTTTAACAATATGGAACAACCTGAAGAAAGTTTTAAAGTCTTGCAAAAAGCTAAGAGATATAATTTTCAAAGAGATTTTTATTTAGACACATACAATCAATTAGCTTGGTTAGTTCATAGAAATAGATTTTATACTAACTCAAAATATTCCTTTTTAAAAAACGATATTGAATCAAATGAAAGACTTGCCCACAGCTATTTAGACAGCTCTTTAAGGAAAATAAAAATCATGTCTAAATGGAATGCGACAATTTTTCAACCTGGCTATGAAGTACCTGAAAAAACTTCTGTGTATCACTATAAATCCATGTTATACAGCTATGCATTAGAAATTGATTCATCAGAAATGTATTATAACCTCATGCGCGATAATGGATTGAATTCGCACAATAATTATGGAACTTTAAAAATGATAAGTGGCGACTTCAAATCTTCCATTAAAGAATATGAATTAGAAGCACAAACTATCAACTATGATAAACGATTGCAAGAATGGACGTATTATAGTTCTTTAATTTCCATATACAAAGGCAAACCTGAAACTGGCAGAATGCTTGCCCATGGAATGATACAAGCCAATGGTTCAACTCCAGGATATGGTTGGTATAATATTGCGCTTGCTAGATGTGCATTGTATGCAGGCAATATTGAAGATGCTGAAAAACACATTAATAAAGCTTCAAAATTCAAAGAACTTCATATTGGAACAACGTTAGGGCAAACCCACTATGACTTCAGTGTGCAGCTGTTGCAATATCAATTAGTTGTTAAAAAAATTGCTTCACTTCGTTTTGAAGATCGACATTGGTGGTTACATCCAAAGACTATTTTCACCATGATAAAATGGCAAATTGAGAAATGGCTAAAAGAATGGATTATTATTCAGCAATTAGGTCAAAATCCTGAAAGAGCATTGGTTGTTTATCCCTTATTTTCAACTGAAAGTACAGTGAGTTGGGATGAAATTGTATTGTTATTAAATGATTTTAGTTCTAATTTTTTCATTAAAAAAATGAATCAATTTCAACAAGAAGATTCAAGGAAACCGATACACAAATATTTTCAACTGTTGGAAGCGAAACTTAAATTGAAACAAGGAAAAGTGAAAGACGCTCAGCAAATTTTCAATCAAATTAAAAACAACAAATCATTAGACACCACATATGAAAAACTGCTCATAGCAAGAGTTTTAGAAAGTCAAATTAAAGTTGCTGACGAACTTGAAAACACAAAAGAGAAATTTAACTGTCAGAAAAAACTATTTGAAATATACCCTCAACTCATTCCATTTACTGGGATCAGAATGACATTCAATCTTAAATCACATAATGCAACTGAGTCAGATTTGAAGGTTATTCATTCTTTCAACATAGAATGGCTTAAGCAACCTATACAAGGATTTCCAACCATTGAAATTTCTTTCTTCAAAAATCAATCTTTTAAATCTGTCAACTGTTCTGTTTGGGATAGTCAACACCAACAGATTAAGAACTCTTTTACTATTAAATATAAGAACGAAGAAGAACTTAAAAAACTGTTGTACATCATTTTCAACATCAAAACTGAAATGGAGCAATTATCTAAGCAATAAGTAATTCCAAGAAATCCAATTAATCTATATTATTATTACATTTGTTCGGCTTCTAAAAAACAGGGAGTCGTCATTTTATGTTTATAGCCACACTTTATAACCTTAAAGGAGGTGTTGGGAAAACAGCTTCTTGCGTCAATTTCGCTTATTTGTCTGCAATGGAAGGCTACAAAACACTTATTTGGGATTTGGATCCTCAAGGTGCCGCGAGTTATTATTACAATGCTACAGCCAACGCAAAAGGCAACTATAAAAAAATCATAAATTCGACTTCACCCTTAGCAAATGCCATCCAAAGCACTGCATTTGAAAATTTGGACATTATTCCCGCTGATATTTCTGCTAGAAAATTAGATGTATTGCTTCATGAATATGATGCAACAAAAAAGAAATTATACCAACTTTTACGACAGCTAACTGATTATGATTTTATATTCATTGATGCTCCTCCAGGATTTTCCACTTTAGCAGATAATATTTTTTATTCTTCCGATGCGCTTTTGATGCCTGTAATTCCAACAACTTTGTCGCTGAGAACTTATGAGATTGTGAAGCAATATTTTATCGATAAAAAAATTGGATTAGATAAATTGGCATGCTTCTTTTCCATGGTTGATATTCGAAAAAACATGCATAAAGAAGTTATACGTCAATTGCTTAAAGACCGATTTTTCTTTGAACATTACATTCCATATTTGTCTGATATTGAAAAAATGGGTGTGAAACAAGCGCCAGTAGTATCCTTTGCAAAATCCAGTTTTGCGTCTGTTTGCTATCAAGCTTTATGGGAAGAAATTAAAGAAGGGGTTTTGGCTTAATTTAAGTTTTTACCCCAATTTATTTTAAGCCAAACGCGTTCATGAGCCCAAAACAATAATACTTTGGTAATGACTTCTGCGCCTCCAATGGCAAATGCTTTGGCGTAGTCCCCAGTCCAAA
>CAZNVQ010000128.1:0-5602 GCA_964576425.1 uncultured Flavipsychrobacter sp.
AAATCAGATTGCCTAGGGAATCACATATATTAGAATGACCTAGGGAGGCACTTATTATCAGTGAAGTATCCTCTATGGCATTAATTGGACCTGAAACTTCAAATGTAGTTCGATATACTACTAGAACACCTTGCAACCACACTTTGCCATAATCATTCTGAGCAAAACAAACCCTGCTGCTTGAAATAAGCAACAGCAAAGCATAAAATATGATTATTAATTTTTTCATTCAGCTTAATAGCTACAAATTTAAGAATTATTTTTAATATTTTAATTTTTCATTAAGTGAAAATTTAGCCTTCAAAACTATTCTTCCCTTTCATCTTTACTAAAAAGCTCATAATCAGTAGAAAAGTTGCACCATCTACAATCTTTTTCACCGCATCCTTGATTGAATTGGAGATTCATAATTTTTGACCAAGTGTCTTTTATTTGAGCTAACACCACGTCCACATCATTGGCAAAAATGGGCACTTGAAATCTTTTATACTCCTGAGTTTTTTCCCCTTTTTCAACATAGTCAAATACACCATAGCTCACATTCAATGGTTGGTTTGGTCGTTGCTCTAACAACAGTTTATAAAAAACCATTTGCCGCCAATAGTCGCCGCCTAATGGATGCTTTTCATTGGGTGGTGCAACATTAACTCTAGCCTTATTTTCAAAATTGCCTGTTTTGTAATCGTACACCACGACGCTGTTCTGGTCCTCCAAAAATTCAATTTTATCAATCTTGCCCGTAACCGGAACACCATCTAACATAAAACGTTCAATACTTTGTTCTACCAACACATTGGTTGAAAGCGATTGAATATAATGGTTGTAATAATCGTGCAAAAGCGTTTTGCCTTGTTCCAATCTTCGTTCATAATGAACGGTTGAAAAAATGTCCTTTTCAACATATAATTTTTGTTCAAAAAAACGCACAAGGTCTTCCAAAGGTGGAAACACCTTGTTCTCTGCTAACATACGTTCGAACCATTTTTCAAGTGCATAATGAATAGCTGTTCCAAATGACATGGATTCTGAAGCCTGAAATGGAACTTTCAAAATGTATTGATAATAAAAAGCTAACTGACATTTTAAGAAAGTGTTCAAAGAAGATGCACTCAGCGTAAATTGTGCTAATTGTCTTTCAATATATTGCTTGTTGGCAAGCTCAATGGTGAAAGAAGAAGAGGGTGTCATTGCCCAAGCCAAATGTTGTATTACTTCGTCTTCACTCAACTGAATCACTTCCCGCTCATTAGGCGATGAAATTTCATCAATGAAAACAGAATTGCCCAATTCCTTCCCATTATTGTCTTGCAATGAATATGAAACCTGCAAATGTTCTTTTGCCCTAGTCATAGATACAAAGAACAATCTTCTAGCCACTTCCACTTGTTCACTAACATCGACATCTGAAGAACGATTGATGATGTTGTCGGGCAACTTGAAACTATTATTATTACTCGTTTTGGATTCCCAAAAATTCTTGTTACAACCAATGAGAAAAACATGTTTGAATTCATTACCTTTGGAACTGTGAGCAGTGTAAAGTTTCACACCATTAGGTTGTTGTACTATTCGTTGAATTGGTAAAGTAATTTGCTCTTCATTCATTCTTTCAATGATGTCTAAAAAGTCGGCAGCTTTGAGTTTTGGGTTTCTTGAATAGATTTCTTTTACAAATGAAAATAATGTGTGAATAACCTGAACTTGCCATGAATAATCTTTTGCATGAATGGCATATTCTATTATGCCACTCTTATAAATAATTTGTTCTAGAAACAAAGGCAAAGGCAATTCTACTAAATGTTGTAGCCAATCATTAAATGCTTCACCAGCTCGAATCATTTGTTCTTTAGATTCGATATTCATGCTTTCAATTAATGTTTTATTGACAAGCACTAAGCGCCAAAAGCCAAGTGATTTATCTTTATGCTTATTTTGATTGAGGTATAATGAAACAGTTGCAATATCTGTTGGTTTGATGCCCCAATATGGAGCATGCAACAGCTCAAACAACACCAGCTCTTGACTAAAGGGTTGCTTAAGTTCATCAACTAAATAGGTAATTATTTGGATGATTTGTTGGATTAAAGGAAGTGATAGAATATCAACATCTTTACGTACATGAAATGGAATTCCTTTTCTTTCTAGAAGAGCAATAATATTATCTGCTTGCTTATGTTGTGCATATAAAATAGCAACATTGCTCAAATCTTCACCTTGCTTCATGAGCGATTCAATGGCAAGAACCACTGAAGCTTCTTCTTGTAATACATTCTGAAATGCTTTAATGACAGGCTTTTGATGATGTAAAGCTTGATATTTTTCATTGGCAGCAATCAATTGCTTACTCAATTTTATGTCACTCAATTGTTTGGTCAATCGTTGTTTATTTTGTTCTATCAATTGAGTGGACAGATCTAGAATGTTTTGAATAGATCGATAGTTTTCAGTGAGCGTAATTACATTAATGTGATTTTTATGATGCTCATAAAAATCAATAATATTTCTAATTCTAGCGCCTTGAAATTCATAGATAGATTGGTCATCGTCGCCTACAACAAAAATGTTGGGGTCTTCCATTCCATTATCGCAGAGTTGTTGAATAATTTCGTTTTGAGCACCATTAGTGTCTTGAAATTCATCCACCAAAATGAATTGAAAGCGCTCTTGAATTTCAGCTAACAAATCAGGATTTTTTTCAAAAGCTTCAATCACCCAAAGAATCATGTCGGTGAAATCATACCAACCTTGCTGTTTCATTTTATCGTTGAAAATAGGCAAGAGATTTGCTGCCGCTCGGGTTTGTTCCATTTTAGCAATTTCTTCATCAATAGCTTTTTGTTTGAGGTCACCTTTTTTAAAATTTTTACCATTGACTTTATAAATATAAGCTTCTTGATTGGGCAGGTCATTGCAATACTGATCGATGGCATTTGACATATCTTCTGCACTGATATGCTCTCTTTTCATGAAATCGAACAAGCTTGCCAACTTTTTAGTATCGTAATAAATATCGCCACTCAAACGTCTGAGTACATGTCCTTTGGGCAATTCATTGATGAGTTCGTGCAACAATTCGGCACGCTCTAAATCGCCAACAGGCTGTAGGTTGCGCCAACTAAAATATTCTTGGTGTTGCTGAATGATGCTGTTACAAAACCCGTGAAAAGTGCTGATGGTGATTTTGTGTGCAGCAGAGCCAATAAAGTTGACCAACCGATTACGCATACTATTGGCGGCCTCGTCGGTATAAGTCAAACAAAGTATATTAGATTCATTGATTTGAGCTTCAGAGCGCAAGAGATTGGCAATTCTTAAAGCAAGTACCTGAGTTTTGCCCGTGCCTGGACCAGCAACAACCAATACTGGTCCGTAAATGGCATTTACTGCTTCTAATTGACCTTTATTTAGCTTATTGTATTCTTGAGTAAAAAGGGAATCCAATTCTTGTTTCATAACTCCAAACTTAATAAAGATTGAAGTTATGATTCATGATGCTATGGAACAAATTTGGATTAATAAGTGGATGATAATTTTGAGGTTATGTTATTTCCTTGCTTACAATGGATGGAACAAATAAATCAATATTTCCTTTATTTCGAATTACATCACGAACAAGTGTTGAAGAAATAGTAGAATAAAGCGGTGAGCAAGTTAAATATATGGTTTCAATTTCAGGGGCCAACATTCGATTCATATCTGCTATTGCTTTTTCATATTCAAAATCTGAAACGTAACGAATGCCACGAAGGATAAATTGCGCATTCACTTGTTTGCAAAAATCAACAGTCAGGCCAGTGTAGCCCACAGCTTCAATTCTTGGGTCGTTGTTGAATATTTTTTTCATCCATTCGCAACGTTGTTCTACGCTGAACATGGGTTGTTTGGAAGAGTTGATGCCCACGCCAATGATGAGTTTATCGAACAAAGAAACTGCTCTTTCGATGATGTCAACATGCCCCTTGGTGATGGGATCAAAAGTGCCTGGAAATAAGCATATGCGCTCCATGGTTATTCACTGGGTTGAATGAAAAAAGTAAAAATTGTGGTCCCGTAATTTTTCATTCTTTGAAAATTCGGGTGATTCTGATAATCGTTTCTTGGCGTGTGTTCTAGCACAAAAATACCTTCTGGAGCCAACATTTTTTTTTCAAAAACTAACTTAGGTAGATCATCTATTTGTTCAAGAGCATATGGTGGTCCTGCAAAAATGAAATTGTATTGCTCTGTGCTTTGTTTCATGAACTTGAAAACATCACCTTTGATAATGTTCATCTTGTCCAAAATACCTAAAGCTTGAGCTGTTTTTTTGATGAATTGAATACTCGTGGCATCCCTTTCAATCAGCGTTAATTCTGCTGCTCCTCTTGAAGCTAATTCATAACTGATGCTGCCTGTTCCACCAAAAATATCGCAGGTTTTACTGTCTTCGATATCCATCATGTGATCCAGCGTATTGAACAAACCTTCTTTTGCGATGTCGGTTGTTGGTCGCGCAGGAATGTTTGCAGGAGGGTTAAATCTTCTCCCACCAAATGTTCCACCTATAATGCGCATAAATATAATCTTTGAAACAGACTAACTGTAGTACTCCATTCTTGGTTGGTAATCATAATGCCCGCTTCAACAGGTTGTACATTAGGAATGTATTGACTGACTTGATAAGCTAGTTGGTTGAGTTTAGTATGAGTGTTTGCATAAAACATGGAAATATCTTCAACAGAACAATTGAATTCTTTTGCAACTTGATGGATTTTAATTGCTATGTCTTCTGCATTGCTGTAAGCAAAAACCTGATGCCATTTCAATTGTCGATTTTGATAAAAAGTGGCGGTAACGTAGCTCTCAGCAAGACAACAATGCAAAGCAGTTTCTATTTTGTAAAGTTGTGTGAATTGATAGGCGCTTAGTGGAATAAATCTTGCATTTGGAAAATATCTTGCAGCAAGCCCTTTGAGGGCAGAAGGCCAACTGTAGATATATTGCAGTTTTTCATCTTGAACGTTGTAGTGATCGATGGTTTCGTTTTCTTCGATGAAAAAAAGCTTTCGCAACCAACTCACCGCTGAATTGGCATCATACATGTTATTCGGAACCAACATAAACTTTTCGGTCATTACATAGATGGCAACCACCATTTCTTTGGCTTGTAATAAAGGTTCTTCAGCAAAACGATGGTCAAAGAAATCGGGTACCCATTCTGCCAAGTCTTTAGGATAATCGCTATAGCGAATCATCAATAGATCGCCTCTATCGCTAAATCCTGCTGCCGCAAAACCACGAGGAAGCATGATGCCGATGATGCGAGAAACCTGATTTTTCAAGGATTCCCCTTCGACAACATTGTAAGCTTGGTAATTGACTACACTATTTGAAACTTCTGCCATAGAATGCACACAATTAAAGAATAAATTTGCAAGATGATGTAAAGATACATGCTGTTAGTTGTTCTGCAAGGATACAAGCCTACAAGCATTTCTTTAGTATTAACATTAATTTATTCCACTATATAATAAATCTTGAAAACCTCGATAAGTAACGCTGCGATTATCAAATTGGCTATGCCCATTTTGTTTGCTCAATTGATTCCTCAATTGAGCTATGT
>CAZNVQ010000129.1:0-5589 GCA_964576425.1 uncultured Flavipsychrobacter sp.
TTGACTTTTTCATACGCTTTTTGCTCTTTTTAAAATTATAACTCTATTTTTAATTAGTGGCAAAAAAGCAGCCCTTTACACACCATCTTGATAAGAATTTAGATTTGAAAAAATCAACTGATCTACTTCTGGATTTGGGACAACAGATATTTCAATTTCACAATTATTGTTATCATTTATAGAGTTTACTACTGAAGCTGTTCTGATTTCAAATCTGTTCTCTGCTTTGAGCATTGTTACCGATTTTAAATCATATTTAGATAACATGCGATTAACAAAATCTATCCTTCAAATTTTTGTGCTTCAAAACGCTTTCTCAGTTTACTGTTTTTATATCCATATATAAAATAAACAAACAAACCAACGATTAACCATATTAAAAAGCGTTGCCAATTGGAAGTACCTGATTCACATAACAAATAACTGCAGCTAACTAACCCCAAAACTGGAATCAAAGACCATTGTTTTATGATAGAAAAAAACACCACCACTAGGAGCTCAATTACAAATAACCACATTAAAAAATAATGCGAAAATGCTGTACTTCCAGTATAATATTTTACATGATAAGGTAAATTCAATGTTCTTATCATTTCAATATAATCACTTGATTTTAATGAGTTCAAATTGACAAATTTCGTAACTGAATTAATTTCATAACTAACAGCTTTCTTTTTCAATAATGAAATTATTTTTTCATTATTAACATCATCAATATGTAACATCATAGTTTCAGGAGTCGCCACCACTCTGTTGTTCAACATATCTTTAACCACTTCACCATTAAATTTGAATGCAATAAAAATACCCACAACAAATAAAATTGGAACAATCCACTTTCCATTGATATATGGAGCTTTGTACTTACTCTGCGGTCTGTTTTTTTGATGCTGCATTTTTAAAATGCCACTACAAACCAAGACAAATGCAAACAATGTTCCAACACTGCACAAATCAACTACTTCTTTCAAATTCATGAACAAAGCTGGAACACCAACAAGAATTCCAGTTAAAATAGTTGAAAATGAAGGTGTTCGATATTTTGGATGAATTCGTGAAAAAATTGGAGGTAATAATCCATCACGACTCATGCTCATCCAAATTCTTGGTTGACCCAATTGAAAAACCATTAAAACGCTTGCTGTTGCAACAACAGCACTAACAGATATTATACCAGCTAACCAATCGATTCCATTAGCGTGAAAAACATAAGCCAAAGGATCACCAATATTCAACTCCTTGTAACTCACCATTCCAGTTAGAATTAAAGCAATCATAACATAGATTATAGTACATACAATCAAGGAGTTAAACATGCCTTTGGGCAAATCACGCTGCGGGTTTTTGCATTCTTCAGCTGTTGTTGAAATGGCATCAAAACCAATGTAGGAGAAAAACACAGCAGCAGTTCCACCTAAAACGCCACTAAATCCATTAGGCAAAAATGGTTGCCAGTTTTCTGGTTGAACATAAAACGCACCAGCAACAATTACTAAAATAATTACTAACATTTTCAGTATTACCATAGCATTTGTACTTCGCTTACTTTCTTTGATTCCAACATAAATTACAGCTGTAATAATTGCTGTAATAATGAAAGCGGGTATATCACAGATAATTCTTGTTCCGAAAATAATTGGCGCATTGGTCCAAGCTGAAACGGCGGCAGCACTTCCACTTTCTTTCGCTGTCCAATAATCCATCGTTAAATAATCAGGAATATGATAATGCAAATGATACCCAGCAATTCGAAACCCGTTATCCAAAAATGAAGTGAAATAATCGCTCCAAGAAATAGCAACGGCAATATTTCCAATTGCATATTCCATTAATAAATCCCATCCAATAATCCAGGCAATTACTTCACCAAATGCCACATAAGAATAAGTATAAGCACTACCTGAAACTGGTACCATACTCGCAAATTCAGCATAACAAATTGCTGAAAAACCACAGGCAACGGAAACAAATAAGAAAAGTAATATAATTCCTGGACCACCATCATAACTAGCGGTTCCAATTGTTGAAAAAATTCCAGCACCGACAATTGCAGCGATTCCCATTAAGGTTAAATCTTTCACCCCTAACACTTTTTTTAAATGTTCCGGATGATCGTGACTATCTGTCAATCCCAATGCGGCTTCTTGTTCAATTTGTGCAACAGATTTTGTCCTGAATAAATTATGCCACATAAACTATATATATAACTTCCTTTAAAAGTTTAAAAATAAAAAAATAAGCAAGAAACTTTAAACCAACTTACAACTGAGTGGATTATATAATTAATCCCTACTTTGCATTATCATCGCTACACCTTTATGAAACGATTTTTGAACATTACACTATTTCAACTATTCATTGCATTTGTATCAATTGCTCAAAACATTCATCCACCATCATCAGGAACAATATACAATAACATTGCTCGACTAAATACATTTACACGGGTTTTATATATTGCAGCGCATCCTGATGATGAAAATACTAGATTATTGGCTTGGTTGGCGCAACACAAACATTTTGAAACAGCTTACTTATCTTTAACTAGAGGAGATGGCGGACAAAATTTAATTGGCAACGAGCAAGGTGCAGCACTGGGTTTAATTAGAACTGAAGAACTTTTAACAGCAAGAAAAATAGATGGTGCTAAACAATTTTTCACTTCAGCCCTTGATTTTGGTTTTTCAAAAAATCCTGAAGAAGCCTTCAAACATTGGAATAAAAATCGATTAGTCAGCGAAGTCGTAACTATCATCGAACAATTCAAACCAGACATTATTATTTGTCGTTTTCCTCCTGATTCAAGGGCTGGACATGGACAACATAGCGCTTCTGCAATCATTGCTAAGCTTGCTTTTGAGCAAATTGAAAAAGACAGTTCTTTTAAAAACAAACCAAAAAGAATTGTATGGAATAAATTCAATCAAGATATCAATAAACAAATTGCTGATAGCAATTCAACCTCAATGCATATAGGAAATTTCATCGCATATCAAGGGTTGGAAACTGGAGAAATTGCAGGTTTTAGCAGAAGTATTCACAAAAGCCAAGGTGCAGGAACAGCTCAATCGATTGGACAACAAAAAGAATATTTCGAATACGTTGCAGGTGCAAATTTTCAAAATTCAATTTTAGATGACATCAATACTTCTTGGACAAAAATTGGCAATCCTGAAATAGGTGACCAAATTCAACAAGTTCTTGATGAATTCAATTTCAATAATCCTTCGAAATCAATTTCATCGATGTTAAAAATTCGACAAGAAATCAAAAAAATTAAGTCCACATTTTGGAGGCAAAAAAAACTTAATCAAATTGATGAAATCATCATTCAATCCTTAGGATTAATAGCTGAAGCTACCACTGACAAAGGATTTGCTTTTCCGGGCGAAACAATAAATGTTAATGTAAAACTGGTGGCACATCACCAAATTCCATTTCAAGTTGAAATGAATTCGGAAAACAAAACATCAATTTTTCAACTTAAAAAAGATAGTTTAATTGAAACAAAACTTAGATATTCTGTCCCAGAAAGTCAACAACCTACACAACCTTATTGGCTAGAACTACCTAATAACGGCGCACATTTTCAACTTGCAGATGAAAAAAATCTAGGCTTACCCAAAACTAAAAACCCTTGTTTTCTTCCAATAACAATCAAGCTAAATGAGCAAGAAATTAAAACAGAAATTCCAATTGCATACAAATATTTAGATGCACTTCGTGGAGATGTAATACAAGATTTGAGAATTGTTCCAGCTATCGAAATTGAGACTTCACAATCTATTTTTTACATAAAAAAACATTCTTCTTTTAATATTCCAATTCGATTAAAAGCGAATCAAAATATTGAAAAAGCACAAATCAATTTGTTTATTGGAAACAAAAAAATTAAACAATCCGATTACCTTTCTTTTAAAGCTGGAACAGACACTAGTATTAATTTTAAACTAAAAAATGTTGATTTCCAATCTAATGATAGTTTAAAAACAGAAATAATTTGGAATAACAAATCTTATAATCAGTCCGTAAAATTATTACAATATGATCATATTCCAGAAGTGCAATATTTAGCCTCAGCCTCCTCGAAAATAGTGGATAAAAACTGGACTTGTTCTGCTCATAAAATCGGATATCTCACTGGCGCAAAAGACAATGTGGGTGCTACTTTACAAGCATTAGGGCTTGATGTTAGTTATTTAAAAGAAAATGATTTACTGATAGAAAATAATTTAAAAAAATTTGATGCTATTTTGGTAGGCATTCGTTTTCTAAACGTGAATAAAAATGCTGAATAATGGATGAAAAAATTAATTAGCTATGCTCAAAACGGAGGTACTTTGATTGTTCAATATAACAACAATCAAAGTCTTCAATCGAATATTATTGGACCTTTTCCAATTCAAATTGACAACTTAAGAGTTACTGAAGAAGATGCAATCGTTAACGTTTTAAATCCAAAACATCAACTATTTCAGTTTCCAAACAAAATAAAACCAACTGACTTCAAGAATTGGATTCAAGAAAGAGGCTTGTATTTTCCATCTTCATGGGACAAAAAATATCAAACTTTTCTTTCAATGAATGATTCTAATGAAAAGGAATTAAATAGTGGCATCTTATACACGCCTATTGGAAAAGGACATTATATACATACATCACTTTCTTTTTTCCGACAATTACCTAATGGAAATAGTGGCGCTATAAAATTACTTTTAAATATGCTGTCTATCGGGAAATTGAACATAAAATAGAACTTAATTGCCTAAACAAAAACGTTCCTTTCAAATAAAATTCGAAAGGAACGTTCGCAAAAATAAAATGAAATCTTAAGCTGAAATCAATTGTGCATCAAGAGTTATCTCGCAATTATATGCTTTAGAAACTGGACAATTCAATTTAGCCTCAGTTGCGCATTGTTGAAACGTTGCTTCATCAATTCCTGGAATGATTGCTTTCAGAGTTAACTCACTTTTGGTAATGGCTCCATTCTCAAGGCTGATTGCACAATCCGTATTGATTTCTGTGGCAACAAATCCTGCTGCTTGAAGTTCAAAAGAAAGTTTCATAGAAAAACAGCCGGCATGTGCAGCAGCCATTAATTCTTCTGGATTTGTGCCAATGCCATCTTCAAATCTAGTTTTGTATGAATAATTGGCTTTATTCAAAACTGTGCTTTGCGTTGACAAATGTCCAACACCTTCTTTACCTGAACCTTGCCAAATGGCGGTTGCTGCTCTTTTCATTGTTTTTAGTTTTTTATTATCAGTGGGGAAAATACTTTAATTATTTAGATTTCAATTCTTGTTGCATTGCTTTAACTTTATTCAAATTTGACAGTTTGAATTCATCTAATTTTTCACTTAAAAAATCATCACTAATTGCCAACATTTGTATAGCTAACAAGCCCGCATTGTAAGCTGCATTGATTGCTACTGTTGCCACAGGAACACCATTTGGCATTTGCACAATTGACAATAGAGAATCCCAACCATCAATAGAATTTGATGACTTTACAGGAACACCAATAACTGGCAAAGTGGTAATTGCTGCTACCATTCCAGGAAGGTGAGCTGCCCCACCTGCTCC
>CAZNVQ010000130.1:0-5574 GCA_964576425.1 uncultured Flavipsychrobacter sp.
CATTACAACCAAGTACGACACCAACAATATTCTTTCCAATATCATGAACATCACCCTTAACAGTGGCTAGAAGAACTTTAGCAGCACCAGATTGTTCAAGATTTGTTGTACCATCAATTAGATGTTGCAATCTTCGCTGTTCTTTTTCTGCCTCAATAAATGGAGTTAAAACAGCAACAGATTTTTTCATCACTCTTGCACTCTTGACAACCTGTGGCAAAAACATTTTTCCACTTCCAAATAAATCGCCAACCACATTCATTCCGTTCATTAATGGACCTTCTATAACTTCTAACGGTGTTGGATATTTAAGTCTTGCTTCCTCAGTATCTATTTCAATAAAGTCTGTAATCCCATTCACTAGCGCATGTTTCAAACGCTCTTCAACAGATGCATTGCGCCATGCTTCATCCTTTTTCATCACTTTCCCTGCAGCTTTGAAATGTTCAGAAAAAGCGACTAAGCGTTCAGTGGCATCGGAACGAAGATTCAACACTACATCTTCACAAAGCTGTCTCAACTCGGGTTCAATTTCATCATAAATTTGAAGCTGACCTGCATTAACAATTCCCATATCCATTCCAGCTTGAATGGCGTGATATAAGAATACAGCATGTATCGCTTCACGAACTGCATCATTCCCTCTAAACGAAAAAGACACATTACTTACACCGCCACTTACTTTTGTCAATGGCATTCTCTGTTTTATAATTCGTGTTGCTTCAATAAAATCAACAGCGTAATTATTATGTTCTTCAATTCCTGTTGCAACAGCAAATATGTTGGGATCAAATATGATATCCTGTGGCTTAAAACCAACTTGGTTAACTAAAATTTCATAAGCCCTACTGCATATGTCAACCCTCTTTTCTAATGTGTCTGCTTGACCATTTTCATCAAAAGCCATCACAATAACAGCAGCTCCAAATGCTTTACATATATAAGCTTGTTCAATAAATTTTTGTTCGCCTTCTTTTAGTGAAATAGAATTCACAATACATTTTCCCTGAACACATTTCAAGCCAGCTTCAATGATTGAAAACTTTGAAGAGTCAATCATGATGGGAATTCTTGCTATGTCAGGCTCGCTTTGAAGTAAATTTAAAAAAGTGGTCATGGCTTGCTCCCCATTCAACAAAGCATCATCCATGTTGACATCTAAGATTTGAGCACCGCCTTCAACTTGTTGTCTAGCCACTGAAAGCGCCTCTTCATACAGCCCTTCACGAATTAATCTAGCAAATTTCTTTGAACCTGTAACATTTGTCCTTTCACCTATGTTAACGAAATTGGTCTCAGGTCGAAGAACTAAAGGCTCCAAACCACTTAATTGTAAGAATGTATTGTTCGAATGCATCTATAATATAAAAAGTGTGTAAAGGTATTGACTCTAGAATGATTATTAAAAGTTATTACTAGTCCACATTTATCATATCTAAAAATTCTTGTTCAGTCAAAATGGCAACGCTGCCCAATTTCTTCGCCTTCTCTAATTTCGAACCTGCATCTGCACCCACGACCAAATAGTTTAATTTGCTACTCACTCCACCCAATATTAATCCACCTTTGGCTTCCACCTTTGCTTCTGCATCGCTGCGTTTAAACTGACTTAAAGTGCCCGTAAACAAAAATGTCTTTCCATTCAATGCACCATCAATTGAGGCAACAGTTTTTTGATTGTTCGTAAGATTAACACCCAATTCAGCAAGCGTCGAAAGCATGTGTTGATTTTCTTCGAGATGGAAAAAATCTACAATTGCTGCTGCCACCTTAGGGCCAATATCTTCTATAGCCATCAAATTTTCCAATGTAAACGCATAAAATTCATTGATGTGCTGTACATTTTGTGCTAAACTTTTGGCAGTAGTTTCGCCAACATGCCTGATACCCAAGCCAAATATTAAACGATTTAATGGTTGCGATTTAGACTGCTCAATGGCTTGCTTTAAGTTTGTAATTGATTTTTCTCCAAAGCCTGTCCAGCCTTTAATTTGATCCCAATCAATCGTATAAATGCTAGGAATATCTTTGATGATACCAAATTCAAAAAACTTCTTGATATTCGCCTCTCCCATCCCTCTTATATCCATGGCATCTTTGCTGCAAAAATGTATCAACCTTTCAATGACCTGAGAGGGACAACTGATGTTGATACATCGCCAAACTGCTTCATCTACAGGCTTTTCAAGTGGTTGATTACAATCAGGACAATGAGTAGGGAATTGAATTTCCGTTTCTGTACCATCTCGCAGTTCGGCTATTGACCTTGCTATGTATGGAATGACATCACCAGCACGTTCCACCAAAACAGTATCTCCAATTCGCACATCTTTTTCTTTTACAACGTCTTGATTAAACAAGGAAATAGAACTAACCACAACTCCTCCAATTGCCACTGGATCAATCTTTGCTACAGGTGTAATAGAACCTGTTCTGCCAACCTGAAATTCCACTTTTCTTAACTTACTCGTGGCTTGTCTTGCCTTAAATTTATAAGCAACAGCCCATCTTGGATGATGAGAGGTCATTCCCATCATTTCTTGCAATTCAAACTGATTTACTTTTATCACTAAGCCATCAATTTCAAATGGCAAGGAATCTCTTTTAGCCTCAAAATCATGACAAAATGAAACCACTTCTTCAATTGTTTTGAAACATTTCATTTCATGGATTGGTGTAGGGAAACCCAATGCTGACAAGTATTTCAAAGCATCAAAATGCGTTTTTGCTGTCAATTGTGGATTGCTATGACTCACATGATATAAAACAACTGATAATTTACGTTTACGAACTTCTTCTGGGTCCAACATGCGCAAGGTGCCCGATGCTGCATTTCTCGGATTGGCTAATGGCGCTAATCCTTCCTTGATTCTTTGTTCATTAAACTCACTAAATACTTGTTTGTGAATCACTACTTCTCCACGAATTTCCAATTGTTCCCAACCACCCGACTCCGCATTTATGGACAATGGAATAGACCGAATTTGACGAATATTTGTTGTAATCTTTTCCCCAACAATTCCATCCCCTCTTGTCGTGCCAAAGGTCAAATTTCCCTGTTCATAAATCAAGGAAACACTTGCCCCATCATATTTTGGCTCAACACAAAATTCAATTTCCGCCTCCCCAACAAATTCTTTACACCTTCTTGCCCAATCCAAAAGATCCGTTTCGTTGTAGGTATTGTCAAGACTCAACATCGGCACCAAATGGGCATTCTGTTCAAATTTTTCTGAGAGTCCTTTGGCAATTCTTTGTGTTGGCGAATCCGTTGTTATCAATTCTGGAAATTCTACTTCCAATTGCTTAAGCGCAGCAAACAATTTGTCATACTCAACATCTGCAAAAAACGATTCACTTTGCACATAGTATTTCCAATCAGCATAATTAATGATTTTCCTTATTAGCTCAATAGAAGATACCGTCAACTTCTCTTGTGCAAGCAACTCTTTTCCTTGTTGAAATAAACTTTTTTCTTGTTCAGCCGTGTACATGCTGCTAAGATAAATAGTTTGATGGGCTTAGCTAAAAAGTTATACTAAATAATATTTAAAATACCATTCATTCTTCTGAAACCCAAGCGCCTGCGCCTTCTCTGATTAGTATCATGTTTCCATGACTGCAATCAACAACTGTGGAGGGAACTGTTCCACCGATTCCACCATCAATAACCAAATCAACCACATGTTCAAATGCTTCATACATCAACTCAGGGTCAGTGTAATATTCCACATCAACATCCATTGGCAGGGATACGCTCATTATAGGATGTCCCAATTCCGCAACCAAAGCTTGTGTTATCGCATGTTCTGGAACACGAATACCAACAGTATCTTTTTTACTTTTTAACAATTTTGGTACTTGTTTACTTGCATCTAAGATAAACGTATAGGGACCAGGCAAATGTTTTTTCAACATCCGAAAAGTAGGCGTATCAATACTTTTAGCATAATCACTTAAATGACTTAAATCGGAACAAACAAATGAAAAATTAGCCTTCTTTGGGTCTATGTTTTTAATCCGACAGATTTTTTCAATTGCTTTAGTGTTATTGATATCGCAACCCAATCCATAAATGGTGTCCGTTGGATAAATGATTACCCCTCCATCTCGCAAGGTTTCCACCACAGATTTAATCAATCGAGGTTGAGGATTGTCGGGATGTATGCGAATTATCATAAATCAAATTTACAGCTAAGCAATTGAATTGATTTTAAAATTACCAAATTTATAGGAAAGCTCTTTTTTATTTCAAATACTTTTCAATAGCTCGAAGCGCATGAATTAGTCGTTGTTCTTCGCTTCCTTGAATAATTACAAATGGCGTGTTCGATTGCTGAACGATATCCAAATATTGTTGGAAAAGCAGCGCACGGATATTTACATCAGGATGTTCGCGCAAAGGGTCGGGCGTCCAAGGCACATCAATTGCTGCCAGCAAATACAAATCATATGTTCTTGTAGCAATTTGTTCCAATATCCAGGAATTACAGGTTCCATATTTAAACTCACTCCAAACTTTTATAACATGTAAATCCGTATCACAAACCAAAAATTGATTTGCTTGGCTTTGCGCTTTTGATTCTGATGCAATTTGACCTTTTGCTATTTCTAATAGGTCTTCAATTGCATAATCACGACCCAATTGCTCCAAATATTGTCTTGCATATTCCTCCACCCAAACCGTTTGCAATGCCGCTGCCAAAGCTTTGCTGAGCGTGCTTTTCCCAGTTGACTCGGGACCAATAACAACAATTTTTTTTATATCCAATTGTTTCCTATTGATTGACTTTTTTCAATTGCTTTCCATTTCTTTCTCCATGAAAAATAACCAAAGAAAGCTAGTACGAACAAAATGAAAGTTAACAACGCATAAAGATAAATACCCTTGTACAACTGAAGTGGGATGGCAAACAAATTGGATACATTGAGCACCAACCAATTCTCTATTTTTCTTTTAGCCAACAAATACATGCCCGCCCAAGCTGTTGCAGAAACCCAAGCATCCCAAAAGGGAACATCAGATGTGGTGATTTTTGAAAGCAGGATGTAAAACGCAACAGTACCTAATCCAATAACACCTAAAGCAATTTTCCACTCCCTTGAATCAGTTTTTGAAATTTCAACAGGATTTGATTTTTTGCTTATCCAAAACCACCAACCATACATACTCATGATAAAATAATACATATTCAAAGCCGCTTCGGCATATAATTTCACTTGGAACAACAAGAAAACCGAACATGAAGTGCTGATTATTCCCGCTAAAAAATTGAGACTAAAATTCCGCCAAGCCAAAACAACTTGAAGCACACCAAAAATGACCGCAACCCACTCCAAACCTGATGCTTGTTGGCATTGCAAACCAAACTGATGAATCCAATCAAATACATTCATTTGCGAACGAAATTAAAATAAAGAACATCAATAAAATAAGCGAACAACAAAGTAGAAATACTTTTATTTAAAATAGCTTTGGAAATTTAACGAACAAACCTATATTTGCACTCCCAAACGGGACAAGGTGCGGTAGCTCAGTCGGTAGAGCAAAGGACTGAAAATCCTTGTGTCGGC
>CAZNVQ010000131.1:0-5454 GCA_964576425.1 uncultured Flavipsychrobacter sp.
ATTAATATCCCTATAAAAATGCTTCCAATGAACAAAACAAAACTTTTGGACAAACCATTTTTAATACCTAGATGCTCGCTATAATTATTTATCATTAATGTCTAATCAATTTACATTTTATCAAATTTCAGAAAACTAACACTAATCATGATTGTGGTTCGTTTTAAAGCAGAAGTTTTTATTTCTTTGCAAATGATAATTCAATCAAATTCAATATTTTTTCAATTGAATGCCGTTGAATTGCTCTCAAAATTTACAATTCTTATTTATGCTTCCAAAATACAATAGAGTTCTCTTAAAATTATCTGGAGAGTCTTTGATGGGTGAAAAAAACTTCGGACTCGATCCCAAAATGCTTGAAGCTTATGCAACAGACATTAAAGCAATTACAGATATTGGTGTTCAAGTAGCTGTGGTGATTGGAGGTGGTAATATCTACCGCGGTATGAACGAAGCTGAAACTGGAATCGAAAGAGCCCAAGGTGATTATATGGGTATGCTTGCAACAGTAATCAACGGAATGGCATTACAAGCAGCTTTGGAAAAAATTGGTGTAAAAACAAGATTACAAAGCGCTATTAAAATGGAACAAATTGCTGAACCATATATTCGCAGAAGAGCTATTCGACATCTTGAAAAAGGACGTGTAGTGATTTTTGGTGCTGGCACCGGAAACCCTTATTTCACAACGGATACAGCGGGTTCACTTAGAGCGGTTGAAATCAATGCATCAGTTATTTTGAAAGGGACAAGAGTTGATGGAATTTATTCTGCTGACCCAGAAAAAGATCCTTCAGCTGTTCGATATGACGAACTTTCTTTTAACGATGTAATTAGTCAAGGATTGAAAGTTATGGACATGACAGCCTTTACACTTTGTCAAGAAAATAACCTTCCAATCATTGTTTTCGACATCCATAAATCAGGGAATTTACTTGATGTAGTTACTGGAAAAAAAGTTGGAACAACTGTGAGTTAATTTTCATTAAACATCTTTTAGTAAAGTGGTTGTCTGTGTTTTGACAACCACTTTTTTTATCGAAATAAAAAAGCTGCCCCATTATTAAGAGGCAGCTTTTATTTTAAAATGAGTTGAAAATTATTTTTGGATAATCAACTTCTCAGTATGTTGTTGTTTTCCAGAATTAATTTTGATGAAATAAACTCCAGAAGTAAGCGATTGAAGGTTGATTGTGCTTGCAATAGAAGTGTTCAATAAGTTTTGCATTACAACACGACCTGTTATATCCACAACACTCATTTGAGCCATTCCAGTCCAATCATTTGACCAATTGATAATTGCATTATCAGCAGTTGGATTAGGGAAAATTGTGAATGTATTACTTGTTAAGATTTCAACATTAGTTGTTTTAGGCTTGATTTGAGTTGATGTTTTTTCAAAATCAATATTACTAATGGTATAGCTTCCACTTTGAATGGTAAATGGTGAAGAAGGAGTTGTTACTTGTGGCATATTTTCAGGATAAATATTGTAGGTTCCCATTGGAATGTTTCCAAACGAATAGATTCCATTGATGTCTGTGTATGTGAAGGCCACCATTTGATTTGAAGCATTACGTAAAATCACTAACAAATTTGGAACTCCTGTTGCTGTTCCTTTTCCTGCACCTTGAGTCACGTTTCCTGAAATAAATCCTGGACCATTTGTTGAAGTACCAGCTTGCATGTGGATGTGCTTATTATTTGAACTACCACCCGTATGGTTAATCAACATTGCATTTCCCCAATAGGTGCTTGCGAAGTGATAAGTTGGCGCCAACATATTTGCTAAAGGTGTTCCGTTAACCACTGCGGCTTTTACGCGATAAATTCCAGATGGCTCGTTATTGAAAGTATAAGTTGTTTGACCATTTACACCTGAAGTTATTAGTGAATCAACCGCAGTAATAATATTAGTACTTGAATCGAAAGTAATCAACCAAACTTTAAATGTTGAAGAGATAGTCATTGCGCTGTTTGTACTATCCCAAGTAATATTTCCTGAAATAACATTAGGTGGTGTTGAAACAGTTATTAACTGAGATGTTGAATCTGTACAATAAACGTTTTGATTTGCTGAATCAATCCAATTGTTAATCAAAGTAACTACATAAGATCCTGCTGTTGCATAGGTGTGACTTGGAAAATTTACATTTGAAGTATTGCCATCACCAAAATCCCAAGAACTAGAATTAACAATACCTACAGATCCATTATTAACTGCTGATGAAGTGTTACTGAACTGAACATTGAATCCATTAATATTGGAAGTGAAATTAGCGTTTAGATTAGTACAATTGACGGTTCCATTGAAATAGTTAACAGTTGTTGTTGCAGTGCATGTAGCACCACCACCAGTTGTTGTTAATGTAACTGTATAAACACCAGATGTTGAATAAGTATGATTTACAGATGCGCCAATCGCTGCAGGAGATCCATCACCAAAATTCCATGAATAAGCAATTATACTTGAATTTGAAGAAGCATTAAAGGTATAAGAACCTCCACCATTATTTATTGTACTAATTGAAGATCCACAAGGAGATTGTGTAACAGTAATCCAATGACCAATCGTATCAGAACACAAAACAGCCTGAGTTAAAGAGTCATAGGAAACCATTTGCAATGTTGCATAATAATTTCCTGGAGCGCTATAAGTGTGTACGGTATTTCCAAGTCCAATTGTAGTTGTAGTGTTGTCACCCCAATACATATTGTATGATGTGAAAACTGAAAATACTGGTGAAGAGCCAGTACTTGTGTTGGTAACTGTTACTTGAAATGATGACGTGTTGCTCGTTTGTGACCAAGTGAACTGAGGCGAGCAAAGTATTTGCGCCGTTGCTATAATGCCCATAAGCATTACACAAAATGATAATAAAACTTTTTTCATCTGAATTGTTTTTATGGTTTCGAGTAAATTAGACGTTTGATTTAATTATTCCGTTAGAAATTAACTCAAATAAATTTCAATCAAATTTATAAATATTAGTCGAAGTCTCACAAATATTAATAATTAGCTTATCTGAAATAACCTAAAGCTTTAATGTAAAAATGTATTTATTTAACTAAAATTGTAGTTTTTGTATGGAAGTCCAATCAGAAGTCATTCAAGCAATTAGCAAGAGTTGCGATGTAGAATTATCAGAAAAATTATCAAGAGAGGAAATACTCAATTGGCTTAAATCCAAAATTTCTGAATGGCTCAATGGAGGTTCACATCAATTTTATCACACTATGTATAGATTGGATATTTCTGAAAGTAAAGTGAATTTTGCTCTTGGAGATAAACAAAATGGTATTGACTTATTAGCAAATTTAATACTAGAACGACAAGTTGAAAAAGCAATTTCCAGAAAAAAATTCAAAGAAGTACAAATCGATGACATAGATCGAGATATGAAATGGTGAAGATGCTTATTTTTGGAAAAGAAACTTATGTAACGATGAATAAAATTAAATTATACGTATTCTTATTTCTAACAATCTTATCTGCAAGTTGTAGAAAAAAAGATTACCCAGAAACAGCTGATCTAGGGAGTATGAAAATTACATTCCAAAACATGGTTGGAGCACAACAAATGCATATCGACAGCCTTTGGTATCTTAATGAAAATGGAGATTCGCTTCAAATTAGTGAATACAAATATTATATTTCAAATATTAAAATTCAAAAAAACGACGGCACTTTATTCATAGAGCCTGAAAGCTATCACCTCATCAACCAAAAAGACAAAAGTTCTTTATCTTTCACTATCGACAATGTACCTACTGGCGAATACAATAAAATAACTTTCTTGGTTGGTGTTGACGAGGCAAGAAACACTTCAGGTGCACAAGTTGGTGCTTTAGACCCTGCAAATGCTATGTTTTGGGATTGGAACTCTGGCTATATAATGGCAAAAATGGAGGGTAAATCACCACAATCAACCAAAACATCAAAAACTTTCGAATACCATCTTGGAGGCTTCACAGGTAAAAACAGTGTGCTTCAAATCATAAATTTGAATTTACCAAGCAATGCGATAGTAACTCAATCAAAAAAACCAAACATTCATTTGCACTCAGACGCTCTTGAATGGTTTAAAACTCCTGTAACTATTAAAATTGGAGAACTTTCAACAGCCACTACCCCTGGTGCTACATTGAAAATGATTTCAGATAATTATGCAGATATGTTTACCGTTGACCATATAGACTAATGAAAAAGAAAATTTTATTCCTCGGTACCATCATCACTTCCATTATTATTGGCTGTCAACCCGATCCAGAAATTTTGGTCAACCAACCAATCGATTTTCAAATTCCTGAAGGTTGGCCCACGCCTCATTATCTATTTGAAAACAACACTTTAACCCAAGCTGGTTTTGAATTAGGTAGAAAATTATTTTATGACCCAAGATTAAGCCGTGATAATTCTGTTTCCTGTGGTAGTTGTCATCAGCAGTTTTCAGCATTTGCACAACTCGATCATGCGGTAAGTCATGGTGTTGATAATCTAGAAGGAAATAGAAATAGTCCTGCACTATTTAATTTGGCTTGGCACAATAGTTTTTTCTGGGATGGAGGTGTCAATCATATCGAAGTTCAACCCATTGCACCAATTCAAAATCCTGTTGAAATGGATGAAAAATTAGCCAATATTATTCCAAAGCTTCAAGCTGATGCTGACTATCTAATCCGCTTTAACAAAGCATTTGGCAATGACACCATCAATAGTCAAAGAATGTTGAAAGCACTCGCTCAATTTATGGCTACATTAGTTTCTAAAGACAGTAAATACGATCGAGTAATGCGAAAAGAAAGTGGCTATTCTTTCAACACAAGCGAACAAAATGGAATGCAAATTTTCGAACAAAAATGTAGCACTTGCCACAAAGCACCTTTGTTCTCAGATTTCACTTATCGCAATAATGGTTTGACTGCTTCTGCAGTCAATGATTCCGGAAGAGCGCATATTACAAAAGATGCAGCTGACTTATATAAGTTTAAAGTACCTTCATTAAGAAATTTGAAATATACAGCACCATACATGCATGATGGACGATTCAAGAATCTTGAAAACGTGCTTCAACACTATGTTTCAGGAATTACTAATAGCACAACTTTAGATGCGAGCTTGGAAGGTGGCATTAGCTTGACCGAACAGCAAAAAACAGATTTATTAGCTTTTTTAAACACACTCAACGACGAAGTATTTACAAAAAACAAACAGTTTGCAGAAGTAAAATAATTAACTCAAAGATTCTATAATCTCATTTACAGATTGGCTTTGTTTCGAAAGGAATAAAGCCTTTATTTTTTGTTGCTCTTCTTCAAACGCCATCTGGTTTTCAGGTTTTTGTAAACTCAAAGTCATCAACGCCATTTTATGCTCCCAAACCCATTTGGTAATTTCTCTTGCTGAAAATTCTGGCAAACCAAAAACGACTAATTTCTTCGGTTGACCATGTT
>CAZNVQ010000132.1:0-5240 GCA_964576425.1 uncultured Flavipsychrobacter sp.
TACATTGTTCATGTTTTCAACAAAGACATGGAATTGGTGAGCAAGCAAAAAGTGGTGAAAGAGTAAGAAAAAGGTATTCATAAAAAGTCTAAACAATAGCCTTTTTATCTTTGCTGATTTTATCTAAAATCACTATCAACGCAATACTCAAATAAAACAATGCGCCAACTTTGTGGGTTTCAATAAGTTCGGAGAAAAAGTTGTTGATGAAGGCTGCCGCAAACATCATGGCTACTGCTAAAACACAATTTCGATAGAATTTATCCTCAAATTGCCAATATACTTTTTGAGCAAAATAGAAAAAGTGAAAAACCAAAGCGGCATAAAGAACCAAAGCTGGCCAGCCTTGTTCCACAAGCATGTATAAAAAGTAATTGTGTGTTGTGGACCGCTCCTCATTTCGGCTGACATAGGTTCTGAAAGAACTTACTGCATAGGGTTTGTAATATTCATAAAACGCATTAGGTCCTACTCCTGTCATTGGTCTGTCCTGACTCATTCTTACCGCAGCAATCCAACGATAAAGTCGTTCCATGCTCGACATGTCTTGCCCACGAAGGGTTGCAGCCATGTGAGAAGCAAAATTACCATGCATGTAAGTACGCTCGTAATTTGGGCGATAGTCGATGAACTTATTATGATTGGCTAAAAATAAAATCAAGGCAATGATAACTGCATAAAAACCTGGCATCACCCAATTCACCAATTTCATTTTAATCGCCAATGCAATGACAACTGAAAACACAACAGCAATCATGGCAGCACGAGCGTAAGTCAAATAAATGGCTGGGAGAAAAAAGAACATCACCACAAATAAAATCATGCGTATCCACCAAGCCTTGCCTTTAGTGAGATGATAAGCAATGAGCACCACAGGGAAATACATGCTAATGACTGTGGAATAATCAACATGGTTGTAATACAATTCGCCAATTGCATTCTCAATCTTACGGAAATTGAATCCTAATTGCTTATGACGAATGAAGATAATTATCATGGTTATCAACATGGGCACCAACAACAAAAAGAAGGCTTGTTTAAAATCCTTTTTGTTTTTAAAAATAAAAATGGGGAAAACAAAGAAGGAAATAAGAAACCAAGTTTTAGCCAAGAGAAATTTAGAGCTGATGAACAATTCTTCTGAAAACACAACTGCTACTATCAACCATAAATATTGCAACACAATGATGAGCACCAAAGGATGTCGCCACCACCATTCGGGCAATAATTTTGGGTTTTTAAAAAACAATAAGGAAAACAATAACAAGAATAACCACATCATCGGTTCATCGGGAACGGAGGTGGATAATGCATCGTTGAAAAACCAGATTTGGATTGATACAGGAATAGTGAATAGTAGTAGCCACCAAGCTAATTTCCAATTCAAACCAATGAGTATCACATATAAAAAAGCAAATGGAATGGCGAACATCAGATAAGAACTAGTGAGCGTGTATAACACAATGCTCATCAAGCCCAAGCCGATGCAAGTGGGTTGAAACCATTTGCTAAATGTGAAACCTTGATTCATTTTAACGCTGCACAGAAGTTAGGGCGCTGAAATATCCTGAAAGCAACACCACACAAACAGAAACAAAAAATCCAACGAAAGCGAATGCAATAATTGAAAGCACAAGACCCAATCCAGCAGGCTCTTTTGGAGCTGAAGCAGGGCTAATTACTTGCACAAATTCCATGTCGTTTAAATTAGTTCCAGTTGCAAACTCATTCATCAAACTGATATATTTTGTGCGGTCGATAACATATTGGTCTTTGATGCTCTCAAGATTTTGAACTAATTCTAATCCTTTACCAAACTCAGCTGAACCACGTCCTGAAAAACTTCCATTGATTACGTTTGCTCTTGCAGGATTTACAATATCATAGATACCATGAGCGCTTCTCAACTTAGACAAAGTGTCTGTTAAAGATGCAATTGCACTATCAGCAGCATTTATTTTAGATTGAATGGAATTATTAATCTGTGTTTTGATTGAATTGTAATACCCACGATAAGTAGTTTCGATCACTTTCACCGCATCATTGGCAACATTTGCTGCACGATTTGGGTCAGTATCTTTGTAAGCAATCATCATATTTTTGTATTCAGTGCGGGTAACATCGTAATGTTTTTTCCAACGCTTGCCCATTTTTTCTTGGTCGTCGCGGTCGGCTTCATTAAGCTCATAGGCTTTGTACAAATCCATTCTAGCAATAACCTTATTGCGCACCGTTTCAGACAATGCAATTGCCATTACGTGGTCGATATCATCTTCGCCTGCAAAGAAATCAATATATCGCGGCTCAGTAGTTCTAAACATATAACTACGGTCAGCAATCATTGGATTGGCAATTAAAATTTCGGCAGAGGCTTCATATTTTTTGGGTAAAACCAAATACAAAATTGTACCCAAAACCATTGACACTAAAGTGAGGGTGAGTAAAAACTTGCGGCGCCCTTGAAGCAGTTTCGCCATGTCAACCAAATCAAAACTTGGAGTGCTCATTATTTATTTTATTTACTATTACTAAATTTAAATTACGGTTTCACCAGCTTGCATTTTCGCTGTGTTTTCAGCAAACTGAAGTGCCTCGGTCATATCTTGAATGGCACCATTCATAAACTCATCGAGATTATAAATAGTCATGTTGATACGATGGTCTGTCACACGACCTTGTGGATAATTATACGTTCTCACTTTAGCCGAACGGTCGCCTGTGCTGACCAAACTCTTTCTACGATGAGCAATTTCTTCCTCATGTTTACGAACTTGTTCTTCATACAATTTAGTACGCATCATTTGGGTTGCTTTCTCCCTGTTTCCTAATTGCGTTCTTTCGGTCTGACAAGTAATTACCGTGCCTGTTGGAACGTGGGTTAGAATCACTTTTGTTTCCACCTTATTCACGTTTTGTCCGCCGGCACCACCACTTCTTGCCGTTTCCATTTTCAGGTCACTTTCTTTTAATTCAAAGTCAATCTCTTCAGCTTCTGGCATTACCGCTACTGTGGCTGCAGAAGTATGCACTCGTCCACTTGCTTCCGTAGCTGGAACACGTTGTACGCGATGAACACCACTTTCGAATTTCAAAGTGCCATAAACATCATCACCAATAACTTCAAGTTGAATCTCTTTATAACCACCTACAGTTCCTTCAGTTTCAGAAACGATAGCAATTTTCCAACCTTTGCGTTCGCAATATCTTGTGTACATTCTTGCTAAATCACCTGCAAACAAACTTGCTTCATCGCCACCTGTTCCTGCGCGCACCTCGATGATGGCATTCTTTTCATCCTGCGGGTCTTTAGGTATGAGCAATTGTTTGATATGTTCTTCCAAATTGACTTTCAATTCTTCGTTTTGCTCTATTTCTTCTTTAGCCATTTGTCGCAAATCCTCATCAGATTCGCTTTCTAAAACTTCTTTTCCAAAAGCCAAAGAATCCAAACAAGTTCTGTACTTTTTGTAAGCCTCAACAATAGGTTCAAGCTTTCTATATTCCTTGCTTACGGTTGAAAATCTTTTATTATCGCTCACCACTTCAGGGTTGGTTAATGCAACACCCAAATCGTCAAACCTTGCCTTTATAACTTCGAGTTTATCTATCATGAGATACTCTTAACTAAAGTTTATTTATATATTTATTTTAAAAAATAAACCGTTAACCTGATGAAAGGCTAACGGTTGTAATTTTATTGTATTGTGCTACAAAGTACGTTTTACTGAAACTTCTTCGAAGGCTTCTAAGATATCACCAACTCGTATATCGTTGTAATTTTTTACAGCCATACCACATTCATAGCCTGCTGCAACTTCTTTCACATCGTCTTTGAAACGTTTCAATGAAGAAAGTTCACCTGTATAGACTACGATACCATCACGAACAATATTGATTTTAGAGTTACGAGCAATTTTGCCATCAAGAACATAACAACCTGCAATAGTTCCTACGCCGCTAATTTTAAATACATCTCTGATTTCAACATTTGCCACAGTTTTGCGTTCCACTTTAGGTTCCAATAAACCTTCCATGGCGCTTTTCACTTCTTCAATTGCATCGTAGATGATAGAATATGTTCTAATTTCAATATTCTCTTGGTCAGCCAATCTGCTTGCTTGCATTGATGGACGAACTTGGAATCCTAAAATTATAGCATCAGATGCAGTTGCTAGCAATACATCAGACTCAGTAATTTGTCCAACACCTTTGTGAACCACATTTACAGCTACTTCAGCCGTTGATAGTTTCTGTAAACTATCGCTTAATGCTTCTACAGAACCATCGAAATCACCTTTAATAATTACAGCCAATTCTTTGAAGTTTCCTAAGGCAAGACGACGACCAATTTCATCAAGTGTAATATGCTTACGTGTTCTGATACCTTGTTCTCTAAGAATTTGAGCACGATGGTTAGCAATTTCTTTTGCTTCGTTTTCGTCTTCAAATACTTTGAATTTCTCACCAGCTTGAGGAGCTCCATTTAAACCAAGCACCTGAACAGGCGCTGAAGGACCAGCAGACTGTACTCTTTGTCCACGTTCATTGAACATGGCTTTGATTTTACCATAATGTTGACCGCAAGCTACCATTTCACCTTGATTCAAAGTTCCATTTTGAACTAAAACGGTAGCAACATATCCACGACCTTTATCTAGCGATGCTTCAATCACAGAACCTGTTCCTGATCGATTAGGATTAGCTTTTAATTCTAAAATTTCCGCTTCAAGCAATATTTTTTCTAATAAAAGATCGATGTTAATTCCTTTTTTAGCAGAAATTTCTTGGCTTTGGAATTTACCTCCCCAATCTTCCACCAATATGTTCATATTGGCTAATTGTTCTTTGATTTTTTCAGGATTAGCGCCTTCTTTATCTATCTTGTTGATGGCAAAAATCATTGGAAGATTTGCTGCCTGAGCATGTGAAATTGCCTCTTTAGTTTGCGGCATGATGGCATCATCAGCAGCAACAACAATGACAGCAACATCGGCTACCTTGGCACCACGAGCACGCATCGCAGTGAAGGCTTCGTGACCAGGGGTATCAAGGAATGTAATCTTTTTACCTTCAGCGTTTGAAACTTGGTAAGCACCAATGTGCTGAGTAATTCCACCTGCTTCACCAGAAACCACATTGGCGTTTCTGATATAATCCAACAAAGAAGTTTTACCATGATCGACGTGACCCATGATAGTTACGATTGGTGCGCGAGGCAACAATTCGCTTTCATCGTCAAC
>CAZNVQ010000133.1:0-2481 GCA_964576425.1 uncultured Flavipsychrobacter sp.
ATGAAAAGGTTTTCAGTTATAAGATAGTTACTGCAATTTATTGAATTGATGAACTTTAAAATTTTTTTCAAAATATAATCAAAATAACTTGAAATTATCATTTTAAATTGATTAAAAAATCTGTTTCAAAATCCAAATCGAAACTATGTTTCCAAGACACAAATTGCCATTCGTTTTTAATCAAAGTAGAAATGTGTTTTTTCTTTCTTGAAATAGTTACAGGCAAAATCAATCCATCCACAGCATCCTTCAATCTAAAAAACAGTTTTCCCTCTTTCAAATACCATTCTAAAGTTGGAATCTTGTTTGACCTCAAATATTGATCAAACAAAGGTCCAAAATCATATTGTGCATGTTGGCCAATAAATAATTCTAATTGAGCAGAGCTAATATTTTTATGATAAAAAGTTTGATTTATATTCCGCAACAGTTGTCTGAATTGTTCATCACTATTCATCAACATTCGAATCATATGAACAACTGCACTTCCTTTGTCATATTTATCTCCACTACCTTCATCATGAACGTCATATTCTCCAATTACATTTCTATCGTTACTGATGTTTTTCCACTCGCCTTTGGTGTATTCAAAAGCTTTCTTTTTATCTAAAAGACATTCCGCAAATAGCGCTTCTGTGTATGTAGTGAAACCTTCATGTATCCAATTATCCGCCACATCAGTAGCTGTCACGTTATTACCAAACCATTCATGACCAGTTTCGTGAACAATGATAAAATCAAATAATAATCCTACACCTGAATTACTTCTGTCTCTTCCTAAATATCCCATCTTGTATTGATTTCCATAAGCCACAGCACTTTGATGTTCCATGCCCAAATAAGGTGCCTCCACAAGCTGATATCCATCTTCATAAAATGGATATGGTCCCATCCAAGATTCAAAACAATGCAACATGGGTTTCACTACCTGGAACTGTTTCCTAGCTTTGGTTTCGTTGTAGCTCAATGCATAATATCGAATATCTAATTTTCCTTTTTCTCCCATCAATGTGTCAGACCATGAAACATAATCTCCTATATAAAAAGTGACATCATAATTATTGATTGGATTGCTTACGGAAAAAGAAGACAAGTCTTTTTCTTTTATGTTCACCCGATTAAGTATGTAATCATAACTGATGAAAGCTGGATTTTGGAATTGCGCAGGAACAACCATTGGTTCACTATTGCTTACTGCTGTCAATCCTTTTGGATAGGCAATTGTAAAATCCACACCAGCATCAGGTTCGTCTGATTGAATGTCCTTGCATGGCCACCAACAACTTGCACCTTGCCCCTGACAGGCTACAGCTATCCAAGGTTTTTGACTGCTGTCTTTTGTCCATATAAACCCACCGTCCCAAGGTGGTAATTTTGCTTTTCTTGGTTGACCATGATAGAAAGTTGTTATTTTTAAACTATCACCAATTATCGCATTTGTATTTACATATTTAACCCAAACCACATTGTCTTCTCTAGCCCAATCTGCTTTTTTATCATTGATAAAAACACTATCAAATAACAATGGCTGCTGCAAGTCCAATTGCAAACTATCATGAGGCTTATCTATAATAATTGCAGTTATAATATTAATGCCATGAATGGATTGATTAGCTGTGTCCAAATCCACACCCAGAGCATAATGCCGCACATCCCACCATTTTCGCCCAATTCCATTTTGACCTCTGAGCGAATCTTGTCGACTAAAAGCAAATGTGGTGTTTGCCAATAGCAAACACCACATGAAAAATACTATTCTATAGAACATAAATTGGTTGTTTTAAACCAATATGAAATTGATTAATGATTGTGTCCTTCGTGACCTTGTTGAGGCGCTGGAGGTGCTGGAACGGCAGCAGGTGCTGGAGCAATATTAGTAACTTCCACATCGAACATCAAAATAGCATTAGCTGGAATTTTTCCGCCTGCACCACGCTCACCATAAGCAAGGTTTGATGGAATGTATAAAGTCGCTTTAGCACCTTTATTCATCAGCATTAGACCTTCGTCCCAACCAGAAATTACTTGGTGTTGACCAACACTGAAAGTGAACGGCTCTACATGATGAAATGCAGAATCAACATTTGAATCAAATGTAACACCATCAAGCGTTTTACCAGTGTAGTTCACACTAACTTGCTCACCAGATTTTGGATTTGGACCAGTACCTTTTTTCTTGATAACATAGTACAAACCAGTTGCTGTTTTTTGAGCTTTGATTTTATTTTTCGCGAAATAATCCGTCAATAATTTATCGTCTATTCCTTTTTGTGCTGCCGATTTCGCTTCTTGCTCAGCTTTTACTTGTTCTTGAGATTTCACACTCACCATGCGAACATCATATTCAATCATGTCGCCACTTTGCATCCAAGGCAACAATTGTGCACCACTCTTTTGCAAAGAATCAACTGCGATTAAAAAAACAGCGCTATCGCCTGGAGTCATCAACATAAAGCCTTCAACCAAATCGCCTTTGAAAGA
>CAZNVQ010000133.1:2581-5219 GCA_964576425.1 uncultured Flavipsychrobacter sp.
AATTAATTATTTAAATTATTGAACTTGTGGCATTTGTTGGTCTGCCTTTGTCTCTTCCACTTTCAACACTTCCACATCAAAAATCAAAATTGAGTTTGGTGCAATTGCAGGTGAAGGTGAGTTTTGACCATAAGCAAGTGTTGATGGAATAAACAATTTTGCTTTACCACCTTTTTTCATCAATGCAACGCCTTCATCCCATCCTGGAATTACTTGTCCTTGACCAATTACAAACGGGAATGGTTGTTTGTGTTGGAATTTTTCATCCATGTTGCTGTCAAATACATTGCCGTCCATTGTGCGACCTGTGTAATTAACAGTTACAGTTTGACCAGGCATAATGGCTGCACCAAAACCTGCATTCTCCATGATGTAATATAAGCCAGAAGCGGTTTTCGTAGGAGTCAAATTGTTTTTTACGAAATAATCTTGTAACAATTTTTCATCTGTAATTTTCTGAGTTGATGCTGCAGCTTCTTGAGCTTTTTTCATCTCTTCTTGAGATTTAATTGAAACAATTTTCACTTCATAAATCACCTTCTTTCTTTTTTCAAAGAATGGAGGTAAAACGCCACCTTTCTTATCCATTTCTTTTCTCAAAGAATCAATCGACATCGTAATTACAGCGCTATCACCAACAGTCAAATAAGGCAATGCATTAGTCCAATCGCCTTTGAATTGTGAAGGTTGAACCATTAATGGAACAGGATTTCCATGATTTTCTTTTCTTGAATCTGCTAACAAACTATCGTCTGCTTTCAAACGAATATGCAATTCAACAACATCACCTACAGCAGGTTTTTTATCGCCTTTTTCGTCTTTGATGATGGTATATTCAAGACCACCTTGTAATTTTTTAGACTTGCCACCGTTACATGCCGTAAGGTTGAATAATACTGCACTCAAAAGTGCCATTGGAATGATACGCTTTATCATATATTTATTAATTGTCGGGGTGAATTTCGGATAAAATTTGTTTAAAAAAATTAATTGTTTCTTGAAATGATAAATTTGACTTTCCGCCAGATGCATTGAAATGACCTCCTCCATTGAAATACTGCCTAGCAAAAGCATTCACATCAAAGTTTCCTTTACTGCGAAAAGATAACCTCACTTCATCATTACGCTCAGTAATTAATGTGGCAAAACGAATGCCTTCCACACTCAAAGGTTGATTGACAAATCCTTCAGTGTCGTTCAACGAAACATCAAATTGACGCAAATCATTTTTATCTAATGCGATTAAACCTGCCTGATATTCTGGAAAAAGCTCCATCTTTTGCATCAACACATAACCTAAAAAACGCATTCTGTTTGGCGACCAACAGTCACTAACAGCTTCATGAATGGTGGTATGTTCTAATCCTTTGGATTTCAAATCGGCTACCATAGCATGAGTTTCGGCAGTGGTGCATGAAAACCTGAAGGAACCAGTATCAGTCAATACACCTGTGTATAAACAAGTTGCAATTGGTTGATCAATCAGCGTGTTGCCTTTATCAATATTAATAAAGTCGTAAACCATTTCACATGTGCTGCTTTTTTCAGGCACACTCATGCCAAAATCCCAAACATCCTTTGGAAAAAGATGGTGATCAATTAAAATCTTTGGCTTCTTGGTTTGTTCCAATTCGGTGGTTAAATGTTTGGTTCTTGTTGGGTCATTGAAATCTAGGCAAAAGACCAAATCGGCTTCTTGAAAAAGTTGAAAGCACTTTTTGGATTCCGCCTCGAAATTGAACAACAATTCTACAATAGGCAACCACATTAAAAAATTAGGAACTTCACTTGGAACTACTGGAAAAACCGTATGACCTTTTTGCATCAAATAATGCGTCAAACCCAACACACTTCCCACAGCATCTCCATCAGGCTTGTGATGGGTGATGATAAAAATCTTTTGAGGAGTGGCTAATAGTGGAAGAGCGTCTTGTATTGGGCGCATGAATGTTTTTCAGTAATAGCGGCAAAAGTAGGATATGTAGTTGATATAATTGACATAAAACATGGGAAGTTTGGATTTAAAAATCGTTAAGAAAAGTTTAATCGCTTTTTTGAAAGAAAATTAGTCCTACTTTTGCGCCTTCAAATTAATGATATGAGTAATAGAACATTTACGATGATTAAGCCTGATGCCGTTCGCAATGGTCATATTGGCAATATTCTTCAAATGATTAACCAGGCTGGATTTCGTATTGTTGCCATGAAATACACTAAAATTTCGCAACAACAAGCTGAAAAATTTTATGAAGTTCATGCGGCGCGTCCATTTTACGGTGAGTTGACAGCTTTCATGAGTAGCGGTCCAATCGTGGCAGCAATCCTTGAAAAAGACAATGCTGTGGCTGATTTCCGCACTTTGATTGGCGCAACAAACCCTGCTGAAGCGGCAGAAGGTACTGTTAGAAAATTATACGCAACTTCTATTGGTGAAAACGCCGTTCATGGTTCGGACAGTGATGAAAACGCTGCTATTGAAGGCAATTTCTTTTTCAATGGTTTAGAAAGATTCTAAAATATATTATAAAAAATATAAAATGGCTGTCTTTGAAAGGCAGCCATTTTTTTTAGTTTATTTCCACCCTACTCCTTCACCACTTTCCTGCTTTCTTTCTTGGTTCCATTGTCGTATTCCAAC
>CAZNVQ010000134.1:0-5187 GCA_964576425.1 uncultured Flavipsychrobacter sp.
CCAATGTTTGTGGCATAGAGGGTGTGAATTTCATGATTGAAA
Source organism: uncultured Flavipsychrobacter sp. (assembly GCA_964576425.1). GTDB lineage: Bacteria > Bacteroidota > Bacteroidia > Chitinophagales > Chitinophagaceae > JAFIGV01. The sequence goes on from CAZNVQ010000134.1 coordinate 43, forward strand.
ACAGTCAGCAATCGCCGTTGAAAGTTTTTTTTGGTGCGCCTTCATGTGTGCCAGCTACTTATTTTGAAACGGCAGGTGCAGATTTGACAGCAAATTTAGTTGAAACACTTCTGGACAGAAAAGATATTTGGTACTTGACAGAAATGATGAATTATCTAGGCGTAATATTTGAAGATCAAGAAGTGCATGCCAAGTTGAATGCTGCCAAAAAAGTTGGAAAAACAATTGATGGACATGCTCCGGGATTGACTGGTGAAAAGTTAGTAAAATATGCACAAGCAGGAATTTCAACAGATCATGAATCGGTAACTTTTGAGGAAGCATTTGAAAAATGGCAAAATGGAATAAAGTGCTTAATAAGAGAGGGAAGTGCAGCTAAAAATTTTGAAGCCTTGTCAAAAATGATAGCCACTTGTTCTAATGATGTGATGTTTTGTAGTGATGATAAACATCCAGATGATTTAATTATTGGACATATCAATCAATTGGTGAAACGCGCTTTGGCATTGGGTTATAATTTGTTTGATGTTTTAAAAATTGCTTGTGTTAATCCCGTTGAGCATTATAATATACCAGTTGGTCAACTTAAAATGGGTGATGCCGCTGATTTTATTGTTGTGGATAATTTGTCAGATTTTAATATCCTAGAAACTTATATTAACGGACATTTAGTAGCTCAAAATGGAAAGACATTACTTGATAATATTCCATCAAAGAAAATTAATAATTTTCAATTGAAAGAATCATTAAGTAAGGAGTCAATTGCAGTTTATGCAGCAGGCACAAAATCTACCATTAGAGTGATTGAAGCAATTGAGAGTCAATTGATAACCAATACAATTCTTGAAGAAATGAATGTTCAAAATGGCATGATTGTTTCAGACACTTCAAAAGATATTCTAAAAATTGTAGTTGTCAATCGTTATGATTTAAATGCAAAACCTGCTGTTGCTTTCATCAAGAATTTCGGTTTGAAGTGTGGCGCAATTGCATCAACAGTGGCACATGATTGCCACAATATTATTGCAGTTGGTGTTGACGACGATTCCATTATTTGCTGTATCAATAACTTGATCGTTGAACAAGGTGGAGTTTGTGTTTCCGATAAAAACTTGGAATTATCATTGATGCCTTTGCCAATTGCAGGTTTGATGACCGACCAAGATGGTTACAAAGTTGCAGCTCATTATTCAGCAATTGATCAAAAAGCAAAGGAATTAGGATCAACACTCAAAGCACCTTTCATGACACTCTCTTTCATGGCATTGCTTGTAATTCCATCTTTGAAACTCAGTGATAAAGGACTTTTCGATGGTAATCAATTCTCTTTTGTTGACTTGAAAATAGATTAAGGCATTGTCTCAATCCACTCGAAAATTATGCAGGGAAAAATTACAGGTTCTTTCTTCGTTTGTTCTAAAATCTTGGCGTATTGATTCGAACTAAGATATCCTAAGTCATATATTTCTTTTAGGAATAAAATTGCATTTTGTCTAACTTTTTCATTGTCGTTAAGATAAATATTGCCTTTTGGATTTGGGCGACTTCTATTGGATAATTGCTCTCTTATGTATTTTAAATAATTGAAATTTGAGTCAAGATTTACTGAATCCAAATTGTATAATTTGACTAAAGACGATAAGTTTATTTTTTTAGAGATATAGCAATTGATTCTTAAGTTATTGAGCGGTACTCCATCTAATGATATTTGAACAGCAGTTGATTCTTGTTCATTAAGCATATTGTGAGCAATTGCCTTTGCTAAAAAGTCATTTGTTTGAAATTCTTTTTTAGGTTGGCAGCTTACAAGTGTGAGCAATAAAAGACCAATAATTTGATAATATTTTTTCATAAAAAAAGGCACGTTATAAAAACGTGCCTAAGTTAAATCAAGTTCCTGATTTTATTTTTGATATACTTTCAATGCAGCTTCCAAACAGTCCATTGCTTGGTTGATATCTTCATTGTTAAGCACATAAGCGAGTCTCACCTCATTTTTACCCATACCAGGTGTTGTGTAAAAGCCAGCAGCAGGCGCCATCATTACAGTTGCACCATTATGACTAAAATCTTCTAATAACCATTGACAGAATTTTTCACTGTCATCAACTGGCAATTTAGCCATAGCATAAAAAGCACCGCCTGGACAAGGGCATGTAACACCTTCCATAGCATTCAATCTTTTAACTAATAAATCTCTGCGAGAATTATATGCAGCATGCACTTCATCAAAATAGTTGTTTGGTAAGTCAACAGCAGCTTCACCCAAAATTTGAGCAAATGATGGTGGACTTAATCTTGCTTGAGCAAATTTCATTGCAGCATCAAGGACAAATTGATTTTTTGTTACAAATGCTCCAATCCTTCCACCGCAGGCGCTATAACGTTTTGAAATAGTATCCATAAGAATGGCATGTTGGTCCATACCATCTAAACTGAGTGCTGAAATATGTTTTTGATTATCATAGCAAAACTCACGGTAAGCTTCATCACTGAACAAAAACAAATCGTGCTTTAAGCAAATTGTTCTCAAAATTTCCAATTCTTCTTTGCTATACAAATAACCTGTTGGATTATTAGGATTGCAAATCATAATTGCTTTTGTTTTAGGCGTTACTGCTTGCTCAAAAGCTTCAATTGATGGTAAAGCAAAGCCAGTATCAATGTGCGAAGTGATTGGTACAACTTTGATACCTGCGCTTATCGCAAATCCATTGTAATTGGCATAAAAAGGCTCTGGGATAATTATTTCATCACCGGGATCCATGCAGCTCATCATGGCAAAAGCAATGGCTTCTGAGCCACCTGTTGTTACAATGATTTGATTTTGATTGACATGAATACCGTTTCTTTCATAATAAGAAACCAGTTTTTTTCTATAACTCTCAAAGCCAGCGCTGTGTGAATATTCCAACACTTTCATGTCAGTGTTTTTCACTGCATCTAGAATGCTTTTAGGAGTTTCAATAGCAGGTTGTCCGATGTTGAGATGAAAAACTTTTATTCCTCTTTTTTTTGCAGCTTCTGCAAATGGAACTAGTTTTCTTATTGGCGAAGGTGGCATTTGTTCACCACGTTGTGCAATTGAAGGCATGATGCAAAATTAAGGTTAAGTGTTTGAAATAAAAATGGTTAACCCAGTAAGGATTAACCATTTTTTATAATTCTTAAAAACTGATTTTAGTGAGAAGGTGTTGCAGATTGACCACCGTCTTTTGCTTTAACTACACCTTTAATGAAAAGTTCTTTACGTTCGTTTTCTTTACTAGCATTTGAGGTAATGAAAACGCTTTTAGTAAAAGGACCAGGGCGTCCTTGAGTTGTATAACGAACTGTGATTTTACCAGTTTTACCAGGCAAAATTGGTTCTTTTGGCCAATCTGGAGTTGTACATCCGCAAGAAGCACTTGCATTTTGAATGATTAATGGTTCTTTACCTGTATTTGTGAATTCGAAAACATGCTCAGCTAATGGACCTTCGTTCAATTCACCAAAATCATGAGTTTCTCCATTTTTGAAATTAAACTTAGGCATTTTTTCTCCTGGTGTAGCTGCAGTTGCAGCGTTGTCAGTAGCTACAGCAGCTTTAACTGGTTTCTTTTTCCCTTTAGATTTTTGAGCTTCAGCTGTTCCAACAAAAGCAAGACAAAGTAGTGCTAATATTATTTTTTTCATATACTTAATTGATTTTAATTAGTTAATTAATGAGTTTTAATCATAGATTGGTTTTCAGGCACTGAACCAGCAGGTGCTGCTTCAACTGTGCCTTTTATAGTTAATACTTTAGTGCCAACATTTGAAAAAACAGTGATTGATTTATTGAACGCACCGACTGCTGCTGCATTGTAAGATGCTTTTATGGTTCCTGTTTTTTTAGGTAAAATTGGATCTTTTGACCAAGTTGGTGAAGTGCAACCACATGATGGTTGTACACGCTCAAGTAGAATTGGCTCTTTACCTGTGTTAGTGAATTTGAATTCAACTTCAGCTGGAATGTTTTGTGGGATTGTTCCAAAATCATGAATTTCTGAAACGAATTTTAGCGCATCTGGATTTTGAGTTGTTGCTTGTTGCGCTTGATCTTTTTTATCTTGCGCAAAACTTACAGTTGAAGCAAATGCGAAAAGACTCAACGAAAGGAGGACTTTTTTCATATTGGTTAATTTAAAAATTTAATTATTTGACTACAAATTTACTGCTTAAGACAATCCAAAGTTGCTCCAAAGTTTGTTAAAACACCGTTAATCAAATATATTTATTTGTAAGCTATGAAATTCTTGGTCATTCAAACTGCTTTTATAGGTGATGTTGTTTTAGGAACGGCTGTTTTGGAGCAATTGCATCAGTATTTCCCCGATGCGCCAATTTATTATTTGGTTCGAAAAGGGAATGAATCTTTGTTGAAAAATCATCCGTTTTTAACAGAGGTTTTTGTTTGGGATAAATCGAATAATAAGCAAATCAATTTGTGGAAAATGATGCTTAGAATTCGGAGCGAAAAATTCACTCATGTTATCAATTTACATCGATTTGCGACTTCTGGTTTGTTGACAATTTTTTCTGGCGCTCCATACACAGTCGGTTTTGATAAAAATCCTTTTTCATTTTTATTTCATCAAAAATTCCCTCATCAAATTGATATTTCTATAAACAATGTTTTCAAACATGAAATTGAAAGAAATCAATCTTTGATTGAAAATTTGACAGGAATAAAAGAAGCAAAACCAAGGTTGTATCCTACTGTTGATGATGAGAAATTTGTGCAGCAGTTTGTTTCAAAGCCTTATATCTGCATTGCTCCATCATCTGTATGGTTTACAAAACAATTTCCAAAAGAAAAATGGATTGAACTTATAAAAGCATTGCCTTCAAAGTACTCGATTTTGTTATTAGGCGGACCTGGAGATAAAGAACTTTGTTCCTCAATAAGCGAGTCATGTAATTCAATTGATAATAAACCTTTGAATCTTGCTGGAAAGCTATCTTTCTTGCAATCAGCAGCTTTAATGAAACAAGCAATCATGAATTATGTCAATGATTCTGGTCCATTACATTTTGCTTCCGCAGTTGATGCTCCTGTTACGGCTATTTTTTATTCCACAATTCCTTCTTTTGGCTTTGAACCTTTGAGTACATTATCTCGTG
>CAZNVQ010000135.1:0-4945 GCA_964576425.1 uncultured Flavipsychrobacter sp.
GTGGCACTCCGAAAACATTGAAACAAAAGGCTGGGGAGAAGCCAAACCACTTGCACCAAACGATACTGAAATGAATAGAAATTTCAATCGAAGAGTTGAAATTATTATCAGACGCTAAGGTTTGAATTTGTAGGCACCAATATCAAAAGTGTCAGCTGCATTCCATGGTACATCATCCAAATCATTAGAGCTAATTGTAGCTGTCTCGCCTTTGTGAACAAATGGAGAATTACTTGTTGGCCTGAAATTAAATTTCTTATAATCAACAAACTTTGGATCTTGATTGAGCAAACAATTTACTAACTCAAGTTCGCTTGAAGCAATTAAATCTGAAGAAAGATTGTCCAATGATTTTATAAAACAATGTTGGAAACTTAGCTTGTAACTTGCTGTTCCTTTCTTATTACAAAACACTTCATTATCCATTGAACCATATAAGATACAATTGATAAATTGAGCATCTAAATCGCCCTGCCAATAGTCTGTATTATTGATTTGATAATAATTCAAAACAGCTACTGTTGGCTCGTCATAGTGACTTAATTTGGGCGGAAAATAATTGATGAAATTGCAATTCGTAAATTGATATTTACCTCCTTGAACCAATGCCAAAGCTTGGGAACCTGTGGCGTTAATCATGGAATTTTCTGCACTGACATTTCCTTGAAAACAAATTAGCCCATAACCCAATGAATTTTCTATTATGGTATTATACATTTTCAATTGACTACTAATTCCAGATTTTCCAAACACTTCAATTGCAAATGGCAAACCTCCAGAAATACTATTACCACAATTGCGTAGCACAGCCCACTTGAAAATACTTCCGGTGCTCGTGCTATCGAAATAAATTCCTCCCCATTCTCCGGGATAACCCTGATAACCAAAATAAGCTCGGTCCAATCTATTTCCTTGAAAAATTACACTGTCTGTTTTGGTGCCATTAATGAATAATGATCCACGAACATAAAGCCTAGAATCTGCATGCATATAAATACGACAGCCAGCAGGAATTGTAAGCGATTTACCTTTGTCAATTAAAGCACTATGCATGATGACATAAGGCTTATCATTTTTCCAAACATCTGTTTGAGCTAAAACACTATCTGTAATATAATAGGCATCTTGACCATAAGCAAAAAATGGAATTGAAAAGTTATTACCGTTCAAAGTAGCCACCAGCCTATCTTCCACGATAAATGGATTGGATTGATTTCTTGGATTTATTTTGACTGTTGCAAAAACATAGATGCTGTCTTTTGCACCAATTTCAACATCAGAAATACTATTGCCCGCCACTCCATTAACGTTAAGCTTAAAGAAAGAAGTATCACCCGATTGGAGTCTGATACTTGAAATTTGAATCGGTTGATCTTGAGGATTAAATATTTTCAAACGCTTGGTAAAACTTCCCATCTCTGTAAAAACAGTATCGAAATTGAGCGTGTCTGTTGAAAACCTTAAAATACCATCACTATTCAATAAACTTTCTTTTTTACATGATTCTACTAAAAAAGAAAATGACAAGAAAAACAACAATAAAACCGCAGGAAATAAGCGCATAAATAATAAATCGTTTGTAAATTTAATCATCTTAAAGGATAACGAGTTTGAATTAATAATATTATTCTCACTATATTATACCTATCTCGTTAGAATGCTTTGGATTGAGGCTTTTGACCACTACTTTTGTTGCTTGACTTTATGAATTGTATAACGCTATTATCAGATTTTGGATTGCTTGATGGAACAGTTGCTTCCGTCAAAGGCATTTTACAGCTCTACGCACCAAAAATTTCGATAATTGATATAAGCCATCAAATCGAACCTTATCATTTACAACAAGCTGCTTATTTATTGAGCACAACCTATCAAAATTTTCCTGTTCGCACTTGTCATTTTGTTTTATTTGATGTGTATTCTGAAATTGAGCCCACAATGATATTATGCGAGATTGATGAACATTATTTCATTGCGCCTGATAATGGTATTTTATCATTAGCTTTTGAAGGAAGGACAATTAATGCTAAAAAATGTTTTCAATTGAAAAAAGGGCAAGCTTTTAAATTTTGGACACACTTTGCAGGTAACCTTATTAAAGAATTACAATCACATAGTTTCGAACAGATTGCTTTGCCGCTTTGTACACTGAATGCTGCGCCGCACCAATGGCAGTTGAAAATAGATCCCAATTTTTTAGAAATTCATGTTATACATATTGATAGATATGGAAATGTTATTACCAACCTAACTAAAGAACTTTTTGAAGAAGTTAGAAATGGTAGAAATTTCAAAATTGAACTTCGTAGAAATAATATCATCACCGAAATCGGTCAGCATTACTTAGAGGTGAAAGATGGGGAATGTTTGGCTAGATTCAACGATGCTAATTATCTTGAATTTGCACTTAGAAAAGGTGATGCCTCGAAGCTTTTAGGTTTAAGTCTCTACAATCCACAACACCTGATTTATAATTCTATTAAAATTATTTTCTCATGATCATTAGAATTGTGAAAATGAGTTTTCAGCCTGAGAAAGTGGCTGATTTTCTTGCTGTTTTTGAAGAAAGGAAACAACTGATTCGCAATGTTGCGGGATGCCAACATCTTGAACTTTGGAGAGATGAACATGAAAAAAACGTATATTTTACATACAGTATTTGGGACACTGAAAAGCACTTGAATAATTACCGATTTTCCGAACTTTTTAAAGATACTTGGTTAAAAACAAAGGTATTATTCAACGAAAAACCCCAAGCTTGGAGTGTTCAAAAACAAATGGAGATTCAAAGAACCAATTAAAAAGCAAAAGGCGCATCATTCAAAAGAACAATGCACCTTTAATATATTTACATATAACTATATATTCCTCAGTATCTTTTCCTGAGCATCTTTCAATTGCTCAGTTGACAATTTTAGTTTAGGTCTTGAGAAATTCAAATCATCGGCTGAATCTATAGGAACTAAATGCATATGCGCATGTGGAACTTCCAACCCGATTACAGACAAGCCACATCTGTTGCAGGGAAAAGATTTTTCAATGGCTTTTGCAATTGGCTTTGCAAATAAAAGCCATTCCTTCATCAATTCATCCGACACATCAAAAAAGCAATCGGTTTCGAATTTAGGCACAATCAAAACATGACCTTCCCGCAGTGGGAAAATATCTAAAAAAGCGAAAAATGATTCATTTTCTGCAATTTTAAAACAAGGTATTTGTCCTGCTATGATCTTTGAAAAGATGGATGCCATATTTTATATTGTAATTTCCTCAATGTTGAATTTCAATATACCACTAGGTGCTTGAACCTCAGCAGTCTCACCTACTCTTTTACCAAGCAAACCTTTTCCTATTGGCGAGGTTACTGAAATTTTTCCTTGTTTCAAGTCTGCTTCGCTTTCTGAAACAATTTGATAAACTACAGTTTTTTTAATACTAAGGTTAGTTACCTTAACCTTACTAAGAATTGAAACTTTGCTAATATCTATATCTTTTGCATCTACAATTCTTGTATTAGCAATTGCGCCTTCTAACTGAGCAATTTTTGCTTCGTGATAACCTTGAGCTTCTTTAGCCGCGTCATATTCTGCATTTTCTTTTAAGTCACCTTTTTCACGCGCTTCAGCAATTTGTCTAGCGATTTCTGCACGACCAACAGTTTTAAGCTGGTTGAGTTCTTCACGCATTTGTTCCAAGGTTTCTTTGGTTACATAGTTCACAACAGACATTTCAGAAAATTTATTAAGGTTAAAAATAAAAAATTACAACGCTCCTGTAGGAACAGAAGCGTTGCAAATTTAAAAAATGATATATTTTATTCGGAATCTTCCTCAGCGTTTTTCTTGCTTTGAGTCATCAAACGAAGCGTTAAAGTGTGAACACCGTTGTTAGGACGAGATGTTGGTCGGAAAGCGTAATCGAAAGCCAATAATGGTCCATCTTCACCGATTGCTTTTTGGATAGTTGCTCCACAAGCTATGCCTGTATAGAAAGTACTAGTGGTTTCAGATGAGCCAATTCCTTTTTCATAACGATAACCACCGCGCACCATGAAAGTTTCTTGGAAAGCATACTCAATTCCAGCACCAAGATAATCGTTATTAAAAGAATTTGATGTGAAATTAGCCATCAAGCTAGCGCGATGTTTAGATTTATCTTCTGCATTTTTCAAGTGATTTTCATCCAAGAAGAAATCATATGAAACACCGAAATTTAAATAAGTTGGCATTTCAAATTTTTCTGTAGGCACCTGCATATTCATTTGATAAGTGCCGTTGATTGGGTCTTGAGCGTTTACAGAAAAACCATTTCCTGAAAAACGCATATTAGTTCCAACATTGCGAAGGGTTACACCAAAATGAAAACGATCGCGGTCGCCAGTAACATATTGGATTCCAGCTTCAAAACATCCGCCTGATGCACTTACGTTACTGATTTGTTCAGATACAAAAGTAGCTCCTAAACCTGCATAAACTCCTTTCGCGAATTGACGAGCATATCCTAATTGAACAGTAAGGAATTGAGGACGATAAGAGCCTATTCCACCTTCTGGATTGTTGTAATCAGTGATTGTAATGTCACCGAAACTCACATTCATAATATTGAATCCAAGTACTCCGAACTCACCAACTTTTTGGGCAATGCCAAGATTGTTAACGGTAACATTTGAGCCCGCAAGAAATTTGTTGTAAGAAACACCAACTTCAGTGTTTTCTACAAAAGAAAGACCTGCAATGTTATTTTTCATGGCTTCTAATCCTTTTACGAAAGAAGAATTCATACCGAAAACGCCATTGCTTTGACCCCAAGGGTTGATTAGAAGCTCGGTTGCTCCTGCTTGCCCTGTACGATCCTTATTTCCTGCATAACTTGGGAATGTCGTTCCCAATAAACCCAAAACAAGGGCTGCTTTTGAAAAATAATTTCTCATAATATTAAATATGAT
>CAZNVQ010000136.1:0-4893 GCA_964576425.1 uncultured Flavipsychrobacter sp.
TACACTTTTTAGCCCTGTTTTGGGTCGGTTTTTGCCCTCAAATGATACTGAAATGATAGTAAATGATAGCTTTTTCCCATTTTTTTGAAAGACAATTACAAAATAAAGCACTAATAAAAAACTGAAATTAATTTCCATAAAAGACAAATTATTAATAGATAACAAGGTTCTTAACACTCTAAACAATTCATGCATAACCACAAATCATTTGAATTCATAATTTTTTTTAAAAAATTTGAAAATTAGTTTGCTTTAGTTTGCCCTAAAAAAAAACCTTACGCACCATTTTACACCACGCACATCAATTTCCAAAAAAAAGTCAAAAAATAAACCCAAATAAATCTCCAACACAGCAGATATTTGTAGAAGAGAATACTAAATTTATTTATGATAAACACAGTGCTTTATGACATGGATGGCTTGCTTTTGGATACAGAGCCCCTATGGGTAATTTGTATGTGGCAAATAGCACAAAAACACAAAATTCCAATTCAAAAACACCAATTTAAAGAAACAACCGGGCTTCGCATTGTTGAAGTTACCCACCATTGGTCGTTAAAATATCCTTGGGATGGAGCATCTTATGAGCAAGTTGCAGATGAAATTGTTGATGCAATAATTGAAGAGTCAAAACAAAAAGCCAAAGTGCTTCCTGGCATTATTGATAGTTTAGAATTATTTAAATCAAAAGGGTTCAAGATTGGACTTGCATCTTCATCACCACAAAAAATGATAAATGACCTTGTTGATTATTTTGACATAAAATCATATTTCAACACTATAACATCAGCTGACGAAGTATCATGTGGGAAACCACATCCTGCAGTATTTTTAAGATGTGCAGAACTATTGGAAAGTCAACCTTTTCAATGCCTTGTTTTTGAAGACTCTATCAATGGAATAATTGCAGCAAAAGCAGCTAGAATGAAGGTTATCGCCATTCCTGAATTACATGTTGCCAAAAATCCAAAATTCAGCATTGCCGATGGACAGCTCAATAGCATGACTGATTTAAATTGGTCGATGATAGAAAATATTTAACTGACTATTTTAAAGCTATAATATTTACCCATAGTAAAAAAAGTAAAAATCATTTTCAATGGATAATTTATTCAAAGGTCAATTTCACACTTCCTTCATCCAGATGGAGCAAAAGATGAAGCAAATCAAAGGTTATGTTTTTGATTGGGATGGCGTGTTCAACAACGGTCAAAAAGATCAAAACGGCACTAGCCCTTTTAATGAAATTGACGCTATGGGAACAAATCTCATTCGCTTCGGACATTTTTTAAAAACTGGTAAGTTGCCTGTTTTCATCATCATATCGGGCGAACATAATAGTGCTGCTCAAACTTTGGCAAAACGAGAACACTTCAACGCTGTTTATTCTGGTTTCAAATTCAAGTCAGATGCAATGGACCATTGTTGCCAACATCATGCACTAACACCAGAAAATTTTGCATTTGCCTTTGATGATGTTCTTGATTTTTCCTTAGCCCAAAAAACTGGTTTAAGAATGATGGTTCATCGAAGCTGTAATGCGCTACTACATGAATTTGCAGCAGAAAACCAATTGGTAGATTACACTACGAAAAATAGTGGCAATAAACATGCTGTTCGTGAAATCAGCGAAGTGTTGCTGACATTGCAAGGCAATTTCAAAGAAACCATTTCTGAAAGGATGAATTTTTCCAATGTTTACAAACAATATTTGCAGCATAGAAATTCCATCGAACCAGCATTTTTTTCATCAATTCAAAACGAAATAAAAAAACAAATTCTATGATACTTGGCGTAATTCCAGCGCGCTATGCTTCAACTCGATTTCCAGGCAAACCATTGATAGACATTCAAGGAAAATCAATGATTCAAAGAGTGTATGAACAAGCAAAAAAATGTAAACTTCTTGATGAGGTAATTGTCGCTACTGATGATGAAAGAATTTTACTTCATGTTGAAAGCTTTGGTGGTAAAGCTGTGATGACCGAAGAAAATCATCCAAGCGGCACTGACAGATGTTTTGAAGCATGGCAAAAAATGGCTGATAATTTTCAATATATCATTAATATTCAAGGAGATGAACCTTTTATCGACCCTTCGCAGATAGAAACCTTAGCACAAGTGTTGCTAGATGGCAAAACTGAATTAGCAACGCTGATAATTCCTGTTAATAGTCATGATGTTTTATTTGATTTTGGAGAAGTAAAGGTGGTTTTGAATGATCATATGGAAGCTTTGTATTTCAGCAGAATGGTCATCCCATATGTGAAAGGAATTGAACAAGAAAATTGGCATTTGCATCATTCTTACTTTCGTCATGTAGGCATGTATGCTTACCGTTCAGATGTGTTACAAAAAATAACACAATTGCCAGTTTCTTCATTAGAACAAGCAGAGTCCTTGGAACAACTTCGATGGCTTGAAAACGGCTTTAAAATAAAATGTGCAGTAACTCATTTCGATAGTCATTGCATCGATACACCTCAAGATGTTGAGAAAGTAATAAAACTGATGAATAAAATCTAAATCAAAAAAATAAAAACAATTGATATGATACAATTAAAATATTTTATCGCTATTCCCATTTTATGTTTGAATAGCCTTACTTTAAGTGCTCAAAAAAAACAATTTACAATAGCTGAAGCCACCAATGGTTTAAGCACAACTTTGGCTTTAGAAAACATCAAACAACCAAGTTGGCAACCAGAATCTAACGCTTTTTTCCAGGTGGTTAAAAACAATGGCACAAGCTTTTGGATTCGTACAATATATCCTACAAACAAAACCGATACTATTGAAAGATTACAATCGCTTAATAAAACCTTGTTTGGAAAAGATAGCTTAAAAGGCTTTCCAATGATGAATTGGATTGACCATGATTATGCTTATTTTAATTGGAATAATCAATTGTTTTTAGGGACGTTCACAGGGAATAGTTTCACATGGTCATCTTGGGTTAAAATCCCTGCTGATGCGGACCATATAACTGTTGATGCAAGTCGACAAATTGCTTATACTTTAAAAAACAATTTATTCTTAGTAGATGGCAAAAATCAAAACCTAACTGTTACTGATGAATCGGATGAAAACATCGTAAGTGGACAAGCAGTTCATCGAAACGAATTCGGTATAGATAAGGGTATTTTCTTTTCGCCTAAAGGTAATTTGCTTGCCTATTATCACATGGATCAAACAATGGTGAAAAACTACCCTGTTGTGGATTGGAGCAAAATGCCAGCAACGGTTAACCAAGTGAAATATCCAATGGCTGGCGATGTTTCTCATCATGTAACACTTCGCATTTTCAACCCAAACACCAAAGCAACAACGGTCATACAAACAGGCGAACCAAAGGATCAATATTTAACTGCAATTACCTGGAGTCCCGATGAAAAATCAATCTTTATAGGTATTTTAAATCGAGATCAAAACCATCTAAAACTCAATGAATATGATGCCAACTCCGGTAAATTCATAAAGACATTATTTGAAGAAAAAGATAGCAAATATGTTGAGCCAGAACATGAATTAACGTTCTTACCAAACAGCAATAACGAATTTATTTGGTGGAGCGAACGTGATGGATTTGATCATTTATACCTTTATGATCGTTCTGGTAAAATGTTGCGACAGTTGACTAAAGGAAATTTTGTTGTGAATGAAATCGTAGGCTTCAATGAAAAAAACAAAGAAATAATCATCACTGCAGCAAAAGTTTCACCATTGGATAAAAACTGTTATGCCGTAAACTACACGAATGGAACCATGAGAGCCATTGATGAAGAAGCAGGAGTGCATTCAATCAGTGCTTCATCTGACGGCAACTATATTTATGACCTGTTCACTTCAGGCAAAACGCCAAGAAAATGTATCATAAAAAGCTTAAAAGGAAATTTCAATAAAGTGATTCTTGAGTCTAAAAACACTTTGGTAGATTATGTTAGAGCAACTGTTCAAAATGTAACCTTGAAAGCAGATGATGGCACTCCACTTTATGGAAAATTAATTTTACCCAATAATTTCGATCCGCAGAAAAAATATCCAGTTATTGTTTATTTATATAACGGTCCTCATGTTCAACTGATAAGAAACACATTTCCAGAAAGCGGAAATCTTTGGTATGAATACATGGCACAAAAAGGCTACATCGTATTCAGCATGGATGGAAGAGGAAGTTCAAATCGTGGGAAACAATTTGAGCAAGCAACTTTCAGACAGCTTGGAACTGTGGAAATGAACGATCAATTAGTTGGTGTTCAATATCTCAAATCATTGCCTTATGTTGATGCCAACCGAATGGGTGTTCATGGATGGAGTTTTGGAGGTTTCATGACCACATCATTGATGCTTCGTCATCCTGATGTTTTCAAAGTTGGTGTTGCAGGTGGTCCAGTTATGGATTGGAACATGTATGAAATCATGTATACCGAAAGATATATGGATAGTCCAAATCAAAATCCCGAAGGATACAAACAAGCCAATTTGCTTGATAAAGTAACTAACCTAAAAGGCAAACTTTTATTGATTCATGGTACTGATGATGCCACAGTAGTTTGGCAACAAAGCATCAATTTCTTGAAAAACGCAGTAAGCGAAGGTGTTCAATTAGACTACTTTGTCTATCCGGGATATGAACATAACGTAAGAGGAAAAGATAGGGCACATTTGATGCAAAAAATATCTGATTATTTTGACACCTACTTAAAATAAATATAAATTATATCAATCTGTTTTAAAAAATTAGCTTAAACTTGCAAAATTCCTTCACCGTTTGTAAATTGTCTCAATGAAACGTATCATACACTTTGTCATCGTAGCAGTTATGCTTGTTTTGGTTGCAACATCTTGCAGCAAAAACATTTATCCTGGAGATCCATACAGAGGCGCTTCTGC
>CAZNVQ010000137.1:0-4649 GCA_964576425.1 uncultured Flavipsychrobacter sp.
AGTGATAGAAATTACGTTTGTTGGAATATAAGCAGATACGTCACCAGCTTGAGTTTCAATGATTGGTAATGCTGTTAATGAACCTCCACCTTTCACCAAATGCTTGATGCTATCTGGCAAATCATTCATTGTTTTAGCAATTGCATCATTGTTGATTACTTTGGCTGCACGCTCTAGCAAACGACTATGTAAATAGAACACATCTCCTGGATAAGCTTCACGACCTGGAGGACGACGAAGCAACAAAGAAACCTCACGGTAAGCAACAGCTTGTTTTGACAAATCATCATAAACAACCAATGCTGGACGTCCTGTGTCTCTGAAGAATTCACCAATCGCAGCACCCGCAAACGGCGCAAAGAACTGAAGCGGCGCTGGATCAGAAGCAGAAGCGGCAACGATTGTTGTGTATGCCATTGCTCCATTTTCTTCCAATGTTTTCATCACACCGGCAATGGTAGATGCTTTTTGTCCAATAGCTACATAAATACAATATACTGGTTTACCAGCAGCATGAAATTCTTTTTGATTGATGATAGCGTCAATACAAATAGCAGTTTTACCCGTTTGACGGTCACCGATTACCAACTCACGTTGTCCACGTCCAATTGGAATCATCGCATCGATAGCTTTGATACCTGTTTGAAGTGGCTCTTTTACTGGCTCACGGAAGATTACGCCCGGTGCTTTACGCTCCAATGGCATATCATACAATTCGCCAATCAAAGGACCTTTACCATCGATTGGTTCTCCTAATGTATTAACAACACGACCGCACATGCCTTCGCCTACTTTGATGGAAGCGATTTGACCTGTACGACGCACTTTTGCACCTTCTTTAATGTCGGAGTATTCTCCCATCATTACGACACCCACGTTATCTTCTTCAAGGTTCATCGCAATGGCTTTCACACCATTCTCAAATGATACAAGTTCCCCTTGACGAACACTATTTAAGCCATAAACGCGAGCGATACCATCACCAACTTGGAGAACGGTACCTATTTCTTCCAAACTCGCACCTGCGTCGAAGTTGGTTAACTGTTGGCGTAAAATCGCCGATATTTCATCCGGTTTAATGTCAACCATGATATTTGAATTTAAACTGTTATCTAATTTGACTTACGTAAATATTTTTCAAGAATTGAGCACGAACATCGTTTAAATCACGACGGATGCTTGCATCAAATAATTTATCATCCATTTCAAGAATAAATCCTCCAACGATATCCGGATTAACGTTTTCTTGAAGTTCTACTGTGCAGTTGGATAAAGAGGCAATACATTTCTGTAAAATTCTTTGTTTCACCTCATCAGTTACTTGAGTAGCTGTGGTGAGTTTTACAGATTTAATATTTTTCTTCTCTTTGTATTGTGCTACAAAAGCAGATGCTATTTCATTAAGATTAGCTTCTCTTCCCTTGTTTACCAAAAGAGTGATGAAAGATTTAGTTAGCACCGATAAGTGATTACCTAAAACGGCATCAATAATGGCTAATTTTTTATCAGACTTAATTACTGGACTGCGTAATACACTGCCGAATTCAGGGCTGTCGTTGCTGGTTTTCTCCAACAATTTCATGTCTGAAAGCGTAGCCTCAAGTTGATTTTGTTCAACTGCTAGGTCTAAAATAGACTTGGCATAACGGGCAGCGAGACGAGGATTTTGCATTATTTATAGTTAGCTATTCAATAAAATATTAATTCAATTTTACATCGTCAGCAAGAAGACTTGCATAAGCACTTTGTGCATCGCTTGTTGCTAATTGCTTGCGCAAAACTTTTTCGGCAACCTCAACTGCGAGTTTACCAATTTCGTTTTTAACTTCTGTTAAAGCAGCATTTTTTTGTTGTTGAATTTGTTGCTGAGCGTCAGCAATAATTTTATTAGCCTCAGCTTTTGCAGCATCTTTAGCTTCATTAACAATACGATCTTTTGATTCTTGAGCTTCTTTAAGCATTGATGCACGTTCTTCACGAGCTTGAATCATCAATTTCTCGTTTTCATTCTGCATTTGAGCCATTTCCTTACGAACACGGTCAGCAGAAGCAATGGATTCAGCAATACCAGTTTCACGCTCATCAAGCGATTTCAAAATTGGACCCCAAGCAAATTTCTTTAAAATAAAAAACACTGCAAGGAACGTTATAAGTGTCCAAATAAATAAACCGAGTTCGGGAGTTAATAAATCCATTTTAAGGAATTTGTAATATTTAAAACTTAGAGAATTAAAATTAAAAAAGTGCCCTCTGCCCTTTGCGTTGGGCACTGTTAGTTTCGTTGTAGCAATTAAAGTACAATTGCAAGCAAACCTGCGATTACACCAAACAACGCAACACCTTCAACGAAAGCTGCTGTTAAGATAGTGTTTGCACGGATTTCGCCTGAAACTTCTGGTTGGCGAGCGATTGATTCAACCGCACCTTTACCGATTTGACCGATACCAACGCCAGCTCCAAGAGCTGCAATACCTGCACCAATAGCACCGCCAGCTGCGGCAGTACCATCAATTGCTAACATAATTGTGTTTAACACTGACATGTTATATATGGATTTTGATTAAAAAAACTAAGTTATAAAAATATTTAATTAATTAAGCATGCAATGCATGGTCGTCCTCGTGATGATGTGCTTCTTCTATTGCTTGACCAATAAACACAGCTGTTAAATTTGTGAATATGAAAGCTTGGATAGCTGCAACTAGCAACTCAAGGAAATACATGAAAATTGAAAAGCCTAATGAAACAGGTACAAAACCCCATCCTACCGCTTTACTCAACGCACCAAAAATAAATATCATTGAAATCACACTTAAGATTACAATGTGTCCTGCTAAAATATTAGCAAATAAACGTATCATAAGTGCCACTGGCTTAATAAATAATGAAATAATTTCAATAGGAACTAAAATAAATTTTATTCCCAAAGGAACGCCAGGAGGATTGAATAAATGTCCCCAAAAATATTTGTTACCACTGAAGACCATTACTAAGAATGATACGATTGCCAAACATGCAGTTACCGCAATATTTCCTGTGAAATTAGCTCCACCAGGTAAAAGCCCTAGTAAGTTGTTAATCCAAATAAAGAAGAAAACAGTCAAAAGTAATGGCATGAACTTAGTGTGTTTATGACCAAGATTTGGTTTTCCAACTTCATCACGAATGAAACCAATAATTGGCTCTAATGCATTTTGAAAACCAGTTGGGGCGGTCATGGAACCATTTTTCTTGTATTTTTTTACCACATTGGTCATCAAAACAAGCAAGATTATTACTGAAAAAAACATTGATAATACATTCTTTGTGATAGAAAAATCAATGATTTTAGCACCATCTTCAGAAACTATTTTTTCTTTCATGCCAAAAACAATCTTATAACCATTGTAAGTTGCATGTCCATGTTCGAATTTTGCAGATGAAAAGAAATCAAAACCTTTTTCTGGATGATAAATAATAACAGGCAAATTAAAAGAAACAAGATGTTCGTTAATATCGAATAAATGCCAAAAATGAGAATCACCAATGTGTCCAAAAATCACTTCTGATGCATTGAAACCCTCTTTTTTACCTTCATGAGCTTCATGTGGCTCTTGCGCTTCATGAGGCTCTTGAGTTTCTCTCGCTTCATGCGTTGGTGGCTCGCTTGTTAGAGCAGGAGCAGCCTCATCATGTTGAGCGAATGAAACATTGGAAACACTTAAAAGTGTTAGGCAAGCAATCAGTAATGTATAAAAACGTTTGAAACTCATTTCACGACCTTAAAAAGTGGAACTTGAATGTGATGAAAAATCTATTGTTTTCGTCAAATTTTGCGCAAAGATATGAGTTTTACTTTCAAAAAAAAGTAGGTAAATAATTTTGTTTTCATTGGCTTGATTTGATTTGGAAAACGCCAAATACATGTATAATTTATATAATTTTTTAAGGCTTGAAAACCAATAACTTGCATTGATAACAAGTTAATACATTGCTATTCCATCCAAAGTATTGTTTTAATTTTTAGGCTTTCGCATTTGTATGAATTTGCGAAACCTATAACCACCTTTTGTTGCCCCCCAAACCTGTTGGTTGTTTTCGTCCCAACCTCTATCCCAACTGATAAGCATTGTAGAGCCAATTGTCACTTCACTTGTTGCATATTGAGCCCCTTTTAAGCTGCTTTCACAAGATTCTCCTCTAGTGCTTCCCACAAAATTGCCATCTGTATCCTTATATATATACATGGAACAACCTGTTCTTTCTGTCAAGGAATCGATTGTCAACTGACTTAACTTAGATAGATCATTCCATGAACCAACAAAACGTTGTGGAAAATTCATTTCATAAACTTGGCTGACCAAAACACTATCACCATTGTTGTACAAGTGGTAAATCCTTTGTCTATAAGGTTTCTCAGGAGCAGAAGCCATTGCTTGTTCCACATACATCCAATAAGTTTCTTCCTTTTTCTGGGATAACTTAATTTTTTTGATTGAAAATTTTTCTTTGACAGGAATTTCTTTCAATTTAAATCCCTTCATATGCAATAAAATATTGTAATAAGAAGAATCTCTCTTTGATTGTTCATAAGTATCAAAATTCCCCTCTAATCTGTCTCTTAGTGACTTAAGGTCTTCTTTAGTTAACTTTTGTTGTGCTGTGACTTG
>CAZNVQ010000138.1:0-4605 GCA_964576425.1 uncultured Flavipsychrobacter sp.
CAGTTGGTGACCAAGTAACGGACATCACAGGCTTGATGGATTTAAGCACGTTTATCACCTTCATAAATAGCTGTGATGCTCTTGTAGCCAACAGTACAGGTCCTTTGCACATTGCAGCAGCCTTGGGCAAAAAAGCCATTGGAATTTACCCGCCGATTCGCCCAATGCACCCTGAAAGATGGGCTCCTATTGGTGGAAATGCCACTTTTTTTGTTGTAAAAAAAGATTGTGAAAATTGTAGAAAACAGCCTCAAAGTTGTAGTTGCATTCAGGCTATTTCAGCAATGGAAATTGTTCAAGAATTGGACAAAGACAGACAGCTATGAACCAACACTCATCATAGGAGCATAATGTTCTAACACAGACTGAAACACTTCTTCTATTCCAGTAACACTATCAAGTGTAACCAACTTCATTCGGAAATCTTTTATGTGAGGCAAGCCTTTTAAATAATTCGTGTAGTGTCTGCGCATTTCAAGAATGCCAAGCTTCTCCCCTTTCCATTTCACAGAACCCTCCAAATGCTTGCGACAAGCGGCAATACGTTCTTCGAGAGATGGCGGTGCTAGTTTTTCACCCGTTTCAAAAAAATGTTTTATTTCTCTGAAAATCCATGGATAACCAATCGCAGCACGACCAATCATAATACCATCAACACCATATCGATTTTTATATTCCAATGCCTTTTCAGGAGAGTCAATATCACCGTTACCGAAAATCGGAATTTTGATTCTAGGATTATTTTTCACCTTCCCAATCAATGTCCAATCTGCATTACCTTTATACATCTGAGTGCGTGTTCGACCGTGAATCGACAATGCTTTGATACCCACATCTTGTAATCGCTCCGCTACTTCTTCAATATTTTTGGATTGCTCATCCCACCCTAATCTTGTTTTTACGGTAACTGGTAAACTCGTATTGCGTACAACAGCAGCCGTAAGTTTCACCATCAAATCAATATCTTTCAAAACAGCTGCACCTGCACCTTTACAAACCACTTTTTTAACAGGACAGCCAAAATTAATATCTAATATATCTGGATTTGTTGCATGGATAATTCTTGCTGAAATAGCAAGTGCTTCTTCGTCACCTCCAAAAATCTGAATACCAATTGGTCGCTCTTCATCGAAAATATCAAGTTTCTGACGACTTTTAATGGCATCTCGAATCAGCCCTTCTGATGAAATAAATTCGGTGTACATCAAATCTGCACCATGTTCTTTGCAAACGGCTCTAAAAGGAGGATCGCTCACATCTTCCATCGGTGCGAGCAATAAAGGGAAATCACCCAATTCAATATTATCAATTTTCACCATAATTTCGAAGCAAAGTTAAGTCAAGAACGGTTGCAGAATAACTATGTTCAACTTTGGATATTGATTTTTACGAATTATTTCAAAAAGAGATAAATATCTTGATACAAATACTAATTTTGCACGCTATTCTAAAAGCACCCTTTTGTGGGAAAACATACTAATAAGGCAACCATTGCCGGACTCATTGTAGCCCTTGGAATTATTTATGGCGACATAGGAACATCTCCTTTATATGTAATGAACGCCATTTGCAATAAAAAACAAATCAGCGAGTTGCTTATCATCGGCGGGCTTTCTTGTATTTTTTGGACGCTAACACTTCAAACAACTATCAAATATGTGTTGCTTACCCTCAAAGCTGACAACAAAGGGGAAGGTGGCATTTTTTCATTGTTTGCACTCATTCGAAGACACGGGAAATGGAGTGTTTTTCCTGCCATGATTGGTGGTGCAGCTTTGCTTGCAGATGGAATGATTACACCGCCCATCTCAGTGGCATCAGCCATCGAAGGGTTAAGAAACATTCCTGCATTATCACACATTGGAGACATTACAATTGTCAACATTATACTTGCCATCATTGCTTCTATTTTCTTTTTTCAACAATTTGGAACGGCTTCAATTGGTAAATTTTTTGGACCGGTGATGCTCATTTGGTTTTTGATGCTTGCTGCACTAGGAATTCTACATCTCGGCGATGATTTGAGCATTTTTAGAGCACTGAATCCTTATTATGCACTTAAACTACTTACCGTTTATCCAAATGGTTTTTGGATTTTAGGCGCTGTATTTCTTTGTACAACGGGAGCCGAAGCATTGTATTCAGACCTAGGTCATTGCGGGAAAGGGAACATTAGAATTTCATGGATATTTGTAAAGGTTTGTCTAATTTTAAATTACTTAGGTCAAGGCGCATTTTTACTCACTAAAAAAGGACAAGTTTGGAATTCTGAAGCAGCTAATCCTTTTTATGAAATTATGCCTGAATGGTTTTTGATTTTCGGTATCATCATTGCAACTTTTGCTGCCATTATTGCAAGCCAAGCTTTGATTTCAGGCTCTTTCACATTAATCAGCGAAGCCATCAAACTGAACCTCTGGCCAAGAATGAAAATCAATTACCCTACAATTGAACGTGGTCAAATTTTCATTCCCGGCATTAATTTGCTTTTGTTTACTGGCTGTACAGGTGTGGTACTTTATTTCCAAAAATCCACCAATATGGAGGGAGCTTATGGTCTTGCTATCACTTTGTGTATGATAATGACTTCTTGCTTATTCGCCTATTACATGTTGATTAGGCGAACTTCATACATAATTATTTTCACCTACTTAGCTGTTTTCCTAACAATTGAATTTTCATTCTTGATCGCCAACCTAGAAAAATTTCCTCACGGTGGTTATGTGGCTTTGATTGTAGGTGGTGGGCTTTTTTTAGTCATGTTGGTTTGGTTTAAAAGTCGAAAAATCAAAAACAGATATGTTGAGTTTGTTCGTTTAGAAGATTATGTTCCTATTTTACAAGAACTGAGTAATGACAAAAGCATCCCAAAATATGCAACACATCTTGTCTATCTGACAAGTGCTAATAATCCCAAAGAGATTGAACATAAAATCATCTTTTCGATACTTTACAGAAAGCCAAAACGTGCTGACATTTATTGGTTTGTGCATGTGGATGTTTTAGACGACCCATACACAATGGAATACTCAGTGCATACCATTGTACCCAATGAAATTGTAAGAGTAGAATTCCGTTTAGGATTTAGAGTGGAACATCGCATTCAAATGATGTTCAGAAAAGTCGTGGAAGAAATGGTTCAAAACAAAGAAGTGAATGTGGTGAGCCGCTACGAATCGCTAAGTAAAAATAATGTAATGGGTGACTTCAGATTTATTGTAATGGAAAAGTTCTTGTCCAAAGACAACCAACTTCCATTTTGGGATGCACTCACCATGCGAGGTTATTTCTTCTTGAAAAAAGTTAGTTTATCCGAAGAACGAGGCTTTGGTTTGGATCCATCTGATGTGAGCCTTGAGAAATATCCAATTATAGTCTCAACCGCTTCAGACTTACATTTGAAAAGAATACATCACGGATTTTAAAATTATTATTACTATCGGTAACCGAAGTCATATATTGAATTATTTATCCATAAATACAAATAATTTCAAATACATGTTAAAAAAATACACTTTTACCAGTGTAAACACCACTAGCATCTATCTGAAATGCTGAAATATACCATGCTTATAAATAATCCATCGCTTCACAAGCACACTTTGTAAATTTAAACCATTAGAAAAAAATACCAAAACCTAGTATAAATGGGCTAACTTTTTTCCTTACTTATCCAAGAATTGACCAATTTTTTCAATTTCGGAATACCACTTTCACAACAAGTCCCAAAAAACATACGGCAAAACATTAAAAATCACTTACTCAGAAAAAATCTACTTTCTTTTAATCAAAATATGCTCCTCCCAAAATGCAGAACTCACTTTATTTTCATGCTCATTTTGTCCAGAATAGGGGAAAGGTGGTGCAAACGGTCCTGGAAAAGTTGTAATAACTTCCATCTGAATAACAGCCCTTACAACCACACAAAACATTGGTGTAGCTTTCATTTTTTCTACCAATGCAAATTCTGTCAAATAATTATTTCTCATCTCTCTAATGACCTCACAACCTAAAACATTTTTTTTCTTATCAAATCCGACAAAACCAACTTCCTTTCCACCCTCATATTCAAAAACATGAACCTGATTCCCATTCATTTGACATATTATTTCCCTTGGCTCATGTGCGTTCACATATTCTAATAATTTATAAATTCCATCAAAAACATTATCAAAGAAATAACTTCCGGTTGATTTATTACCCGAAAAATGATTCATTAAATGTAATAACCGATCTTCTGTTACAAAATATTTCATTTGATTGCATTTTTTATCCACTGCTTCAATTTCATTAACATCTTAGGATAAATAAAAAATAAAACCGCAAGAATTAATACCAACACCAAAACAAAAACCAAACTATAAAAGGCATAAACCGACATCCCTAACATCGCTTTTATTTTTTTCAAATAACCAAAAATTGGCTCAATTGCTGAAATGGAACTCAATGCTGAAATCAAGCCCAACAAATATCCCTGCCTTTTTTCTTCCTCTTCTTTTATGCTGTCAGCAAGCTTCTGAAGCCGATGCTCAAAATGTGATATCTCCAACTCAATTTGTAGAGAATCCCTCATCTTATTAAAAAATATATTAGACAATATTAAAA
>CAZNVQ010000139.1:0-4541 GCA_964576425.1 uncultured Flavipsychrobacter sp.
AACCTAGAACAGCAGCAAATTTTGGCAAAAGCTACTCACTTTAACCCAGTAGATTTAGTTTGCGCCACAAAGAATTACAAAGGTAAAAAGTTTGATTTAAAAGAGTTTATTGATCAAGGCACGGGTTTTATTGTGCACAAAAACAATAAAGGGAATGATTTGAAAGGCTATGAATTACCAGGGTTATGGAATGGAGCCATGGCAAAGTGGATTTCCGTTTTTATTGAAGTTCCATTGGTAACTTTTAATCCGGTGAAAACTGTAAATGATTTGTTAAAACCTGCACATCAACCCCAAAATGGAACCTGAAAAAATCATAGCGGAACTAAATTTTAAAGCCGTTAGAAGTTCTGGTGCCGGAGGACAAAATGTAAATAAAGTTTCTTCTAAAGTAGTGTTGACTTTTGATTTGAATGCTTCTCAAGCACTTAATGAACAAGAAAAAGGGTTGTTGGTAATGAAATTAGCCACCAAATTAACTTCAGAAAATCTGCTAATTTTAAACTGTGATGAAGACAGAAGTCAACTTAAAAATAAAGTAATAGTCACTAAGCGATTCCTAGATTTTATTGAAAAAGCATTGGTTGTTCCCAAAAAAAGAAAAGTAACCAAAGTTCCGCGTTCAGTTATTGAAAAAAGAATAAAGGAAAAAAGAAACACATCCGAAATTAAAAAAACCAGAAAGAAACCAGAACTGTGATTTTGTCATTTCGACCTTTTGGGAGAAATCTCATTATTTGATTTTTTAAAATCTGATATAGTTTTTGAAATTTAAAGATTTCTCTTTCTACGAATTGACAAGCAATATTTTTGACAATTAGATTTTTTAAACATACCTTTGTCCCGTCTCAAAAGGGGTGCTTTAATCTGAATTAATTTCATATCCGAACAAATTCAGAACAAGGCTGAGATTACACCCAATGAACCTGAGCAGGTAATGCTGCTAAGGGAAAAGTGATAAACTAGAGTACATGCTTTTTGTCACAGGAAACACTAATTAATTTTTAAACAAAGAATAATTACCTCTTTTTATTCGTAACATTTTACGAATGGAAAATTTATTCGATTTCAAAAGTCAAAAGTCAAAAGCCAAAAGCAATTATATTAGTTTGATTTTGCTTATTGCATATTGCTTGTTGCCTATTGCCTCTATCTCTCAAGATAAAGAAAAGGATACCACAAAAGTCAATCAACTCGATGAGGTATTGGTTTCCGCGGTTCGTGTAACATCTAAAACTCCAGTTTCATTTAGTAATCTAGACAAAAAGGAAATCAAATTTCGCAATCTTGGGCAAGATATTCCTATCTTGATGAACTACATGCCATCAGTGGTTACGACTTCCGATGCAGGAAATGGAGTTGGTTACACCGGAATTCGTGTTCGTGGGAGTGATGCTACACGTGTAAATATCACTATCAATGGAATTCCATACAATGACTCTGAAAGTCATGGAACATTTTGGGTCAACATGCCTGATTTTGCTTCATCTGTAGAGAGTTTGCAATTACAACGCGGTGTGGGAACTTCAACCAATGGTGCTGGAGCTTTTGGTGCCAGTTTGAATTTGCTAACCGATAGTTTTTCAAAAGAAGCGAATGGGGAAATATCCAATGCTGCAGGTAGTTTTAATACTAGAAAGCATACCTTGAAATTCAGTTCAGGTTTGTTAAACAATCATTTTGAACTGGCAGGAAGATTATCCAATATTGCCTCACAAGGTTATATTGACAGAGCATCATCCGACTTGAAATCCTATTTTTTGCAAGGGACTTATGTGGGCAAAGCTACGTTAATCAAAGCCTTAGTTTTTGGTGGTAAAGAGAAAACTTATCAATCTTGGTATGGTATTGATGCAGAAACATTGAACAACGACAGAACTTTCAACTATGCCGGATTGTTTATAGATGGTAATGGAGAGACTCGTTTTTATGACAATCAAACAGATAATTATCAGCAAGATCATTATCAATTGCATTGGAACGAAAGAGTTTCAGAAAACTGGAGCACTAACTTTGCATTGCATTATACCAAAGGCGAGGGCTATTATGTAGAATATCTAAACGAACAGGATTTTGTTGATTATGGATTAACACCAATTAGTATAGACGGGACAATTATAGACAATACCGATTTAATTCGTCAAAAATGGTTAGACAATGATTTTTATGGCACCACTTTTTCGGCTAATTACAAGAGGGATAAATGGGATGTCATCATTGGTGGCGGTTGGAACAAATATGTTGGCAAGCATTTTGGACAAGTAATTTGGGCAAGATATGCTTCTACAAGCGAATTGGGAGATCATTACTATGATGATGTTGCCACCAAAACAGATGGCAATATTTTTTTCAAAGCCAATTATCAAGTTACTGAAAAAATTAGTCTTTATGGTGATTTGCAATACCGAAACGTAAATTATAAAGCCGATGGTGTGCAACCAAATTTGGTGAATGATACGTTTCGTTTCATTAATCCAAAAGCGGGTTTGAATTATAGTTTTAATGATAAAAACACGTTCTATTTCTCTTACGCCAAAGCCAATCGTGAACCTAATCGTACCGATTACGAAGGCGGAAACATAAAATCAGAAAAACTAGATGACTTTGAATTTGGTTGGCGATTTGTTTCTGAGAAAGCGAAAATCAACACCAATATTTATTACATGGCTTATAAAGACCAACTAATACTAACAGGAAACTTAGATGATGTTGGCAATCCTATCCGTTCTAATAGTGAAAAAAGTTACCGTTTAGGTCTTGAAATTGATGCCACTATTGCACTTACAAAACAATTTATTATTCGTCCTAATTTCACATTAAGTCAAAATCGAAATATTGATTTGAATGTAAATGGAGTAAATGTTGGAACAAAAGATATCGCCTATTCACCTTCAGTAATTGCTGGAAACATTTTTGTTTATAAACCCACTGATAAACTTCAAATTTCTTGGCTTTCAAAATTTGTAGGTGAACAATACATGAATAACATTGAATTGCCTGCAGCTAAGTTGGTAGATTATTTTATTAATGATTTAAATATTGCCTATGAAATCAAGTCAAAGTCCGTATTTAAATCTATTGTTTTGACAGGTTTAGTGAATAATATTTTAGACAAAAAATACGTTTCCAATGGTTATATGTATGACGTTTATCCCTATTATTATCCCCAAGCAGGAATTAATTTTTTAGTCGGCGCAACGATAAAGTTATAATAAAAAAGCATCTCGTTTTTTTGAAACAAGGGGACTTTTATTAATTAGTGACGTACAAATAACCTCCGCTTATTTCTGTGCGGTATTGCTTCATAGGGTACTGCTGGCCAGGTGACTGTCCAGAAAATAAATTATAAGTAGTATTGTCACACGAACATTTAGCCTCAACGCCCGTAATTATCATTGGTGATGTGCAAGTATTGTATGGTTGATTCGGACATGCCAAATCAAAAGCATTAAATCCGCTTCCGGTATTAAACACCACAATTCCTCGCGCACCTGAACCAGGAGAATAATCTACAATATGATTGCTTGGAAATTGTAAATTGCTATAAGCAGGCAGGCTCAGATTAAGTTGTAAATTTACCTGATAATTGGGAATGTTTGGATTGTTGTTATTTAAGCTTCCACTATCACAACCAATGATAAAAGAAACAAATGCCAACAGAATTAAAATCTTCTTCATATAAAATTATTTGAAATACATGGTGAAACAAATTTAAATTATTTAACTTTGTGAAGTCTTATAAAAACGTCAACAATTTTAAAATAAAATTAAAATAATATCTTTGCAAAAAGAAATCCCGTTGCGATGGGATTTTTTCTATTTATATTAAAAAGGAAATCATGAGTACAGTATCATATTACACAGCAGAAGGATTAAAGAAATTAAGAGAAGAATTAGATCAATTAAAAAGCATAGAAAGACCTAAAGCCTCTCAAGCTATTGCCGAGGCAAGAGACAAAGGAGATTTGTCTGAAAATGCAGAATACGACGCTGCCAAAGAAGCACAAGGAATGCTGGAAATGAGAATTGCTAAATTAGAAGAGGTATATTCAAATGCACGATTGATTGATGAAACAAATCTTGATGTTTCAAAAGTTCTTGTATTATCTAATGTGAAAATTAAAAACCAGGCCAATGGAATGGAGTTGAAATATACACTAGTTGCCGAAAGCGAAGCCGATTTAAAGTCGGGAAAAATTTCTGTTACATCACCAATTGGGAAAGGGCTATTAGGTAAATCAGTTGGACAAGTTGCAGAAATTATAGTTCCAAACGGGAAATTAAACTTTGAAGTTTTAGAGATTTCAAGAGACTAATAATAATTGTTCAGGAATCTTTTTTAGTCTTCAGTAAAAAAATGAGTTCAATATTTACCAAAATAATTAACAGAGAAATTCCCGGTTACATAGTAGCCGAGGAAGAAAATTTCATTGCTATTTTGGATGTGAATCCAAATGCAAAAGGCCATACCCTTTGCATTCCGAAAAAAGAAATCAATAAGATTTTTGACATGGAAGAAGACCATTATTTAGGTCTGATGC
>CAZNVQ010000140.1:0-4523 GCA_964576425.1 uncultured Flavipsychrobacter sp.
ATCTGCATATTACCGGTACTTTTTTCCAAAATTTGCCAGACAAGCCACCAAAATCATCACTGTATCCCAAACTACCAAAGAAGACATCGTTGCTTGTTACAAATTACCCTCAGATCAAATTTCAGTCATCTATAATGGGGTAAATAAAGCCTATAAACCACTGAGTACTGAGCAGAAAACACAATTCATTACGGAGCAGCAGCTTCCACAAAGCTATTTTTTATTCGTTGGTTCTTTGCATCCAAGAAAGAACATCCATAGACTGCTTGCCGCATATCAACAATTTGCAAAACAACACCAAGATATTGATTTAGTAGTTGTTGGCGCTGCCATGTGGGACACTCAAAACTTTGACATCCATACAGCATTCACCCAGCGCATTCATTTTTTAGGGCACATCGACACACCCAAACTTGCTCAAATCATGGCTGCGGCAACGGCTTTTATCTATATCCCTTATTTTGAAGGATTCGGTATGCCACTTGCTGAAGCAATGGCCACTCAAACCCCAATCCTTGCTGGAAATAAAAGCTGTTTGCCCGAGATTGCTGCAGATGCCGCCTTATATGTTGATCCTTTTCAGATTGATGACATTGCCCATGGCATGCAACAAATAAAAAATGATGTAGCTTTGCAGACAGAACTCAAGCAAAAAGGCCTTGAACGCGTCAAAGCCTTTAATTGGGATCATGCTGCAACACTTGTCTGGCATGAAATTAAAAATTTGGTTTCGTAGTTCAACGGATAGAATAAGCGTTTCCTAAACGTTTGATCCAGGTTCGATTCCTGGCGAGACCACTACAAATCTAGTTTGTATACATCACTTAAAGAATCGTTATCTTTTAAGGTAACTTTCATATCGTTAATGAGCCCGTCATGGATGTCATAAACCCATCCATGTACATGAACTTCTTGACCTCGCTCCCATGCAGATTGAACAATTGAAGTTTTCCCGAGGTCTAAAACTTGTTCAAAAACATTTAGCTCCACAAAACGATTGAATCGTTGGTTTTCATCGGAAATAGCATCCAATTCTTCATGATGAAAACGATAGACATCTTTAATGTGGCGAATCCAGTTGTCAATCAGACCGATGTGCTTATTTGTCATGGCGGCTTGAACCCCTCCGCAACCGTAGTGTCCACAAACGATAATATGCTTGACCTGAAGCACATTCACAGCATAATCTAAGACAGATAGCATGTTCATATCTGAATGCACTACCATGTTAGCAATATTTCTATGGACAAATACCTCACCGGGTTCTGCACCTATGATTTCATTAGCCGGAACCCTGCTATCTGCACAGCCAATCCATAAAACCGGTGGTTTCTGTCCTGTAGCTAATTTTTTAAAGTAATCAGGGTCTTTTTCAAGTTTACTTGTTACCCATTTTTTATTGTTTTCGAGTAATTGATTGTAAAACTTTTCCATCTCAAATATTTATAAATACAATTTCTTGTTTGGATGCCAATTCGGCATTCAGCTTATACTCTTGCAGCGCTTCCAAAACATCTTGGTCAATACTCTTTGTCCTTGACGCATCAATGACAATTCGCTTGCCTTTAGAGCGATGTAATACCTCAAGGATGCCACCTTTATTTAAAAAAGTTACTTCCTCTGAGAGCAATAATTTTACAGATTCTTCATCCTCAACTAGGGTAAAATGATTTTGATAATTGCGCTTGAGCACATAAAAGATGGCAATTAAAATTCCAATCCCAATTCCTTTGAGAAGATCTGTAAGTAAAATACTAACTATGGTTACAATAAAAGGAATGAACTGTGAAAGTCCTTTGTTATACATATCCACAAAAAGTGACCACTTGGCTAGCTTGTAACCAACCAGAATCAATACAGCGGCTAGTGCTGCCAATGGAACATGATTCAATATTGGCCCTAAAAAAAGTAGCGAGATCAATAAGAGTAAGCCGTGTACGATAGCAGCAAATTTTGATTGGCCATTTGCCGCAATGTTTGCAGAACTCCTGACAATCACTTGGGTAATGGGTAAACCACCAATGAAACCGCTAACCAAATTGCCAATTCCTTGTGCACGTAGTTCTTTATTAGGATCTGTTTTATGTTTCTTAGGATCTAGCTTGTCTGTTGCTTCTACACTTAAAAGGGTTTCTAAGCTACCGACAAGAGCAATGGTGAGCGCTACTGTCCAGATTTTTACCGAAAATATTTGGCTATAATCTGGCGTGTTTAAAATTGCTGTCAGTTCCTTGAAATGATGAATGATTGGTAGTTGTACCAAATGCTGTTCACTGAGTTTTAAATTTGAAGAAAAAACCAAGTTCAGCAGGATACCCATAATTACAACCACGAGTGCGCCTGGAATATAGGTGGTCCAGTTTTTTGATTTTAATGCTTTAGTATCAAAAAGTATCAAAATGGCTACCGATAATATTCCAATGATTACCGCCCCTAATTCAAAAGCATTGAACGCGTAAAACAACTCAGAAAAGGTGTTGTGACCATCAAATTGCCAAAATGATTCATCACCGAAAAAATCTTTGTCGTAACCCAACAAATGTGGAAATTCTTTCAGTATTAATGTGATGCCAATAGCCGCCAACATTCCTTTAATCACGGCTGTTGGAACATATGTAGCAAGAATTCCAAAGCGAATAGAACCCAATACAATTTGAATGACACCCGAAAGCAGTAATGCTAACAAGAATGCCTGGAAAGAACCCAATTCTTGAATTGACGCAATGACAATAGTAATGAGGCCCGCAGCAGGGCCACTGACGCCCAATCTTGAATTAGAAAAAATCGATACAATTACACCACCAATAATGCCCGCAATGATACCTGTCAACACATTTGGTAAACCGCTGATGCCTTCAACATTCGTGGAGGCTAATCCAATTCCTAAACATAAGGGAAGGGCAACTAAAAATACAACTAAACCTGCCGGAAGATCTTGCTTCCAGAATTTAAATAAAACCATTGAAATAAATTAATAATGACTAACTAAGAGACTTTATTAACTATGACAAGGCGGTTTGATTGATTGTTGGAGATATTCAATAAAATGATGCTGCTGCACGAATGGAATTACAGCACTATCAATTGAATAATATACGAATTGAGTAGCAACATTTACTTGAATCTCTTCAAAAAAATCATCTGTGAATTCTGGTAAATTGTCTGATTCAAGATCCTTGTTCTGTTCTGTATCTTGGGTTTCTTCCAGGAGTAAAACACACGAGTTGGAATCTGAGAATTGGGCAAAACTAATAGGAAGGAGCACCTTCGCTACAAAAACTTGTAACAATAGAAAAAGCACAACACGACCCAAATTTGCCATATGACAAATATAAGGAAACTTTATAGCGCTACTCTATTATTGTAAAAATCTATGCAATTACGTTGAGCTCTTTACCCACTTTGATAAATGCAGCAATTGCTTTATCCAGATCGGCAATGGAATGAGCAGCTGAAATTTGTGTGCGGATCCTTGCTTGTCCTTTGGCTACTACGGGATAAAAGAAACCAATAGCATAAACACCTTCATTTAGGAGTCTATTGGCAAATTCTTGTGAAAGTGCTGCATCGTAGAGCATGATCGGGACAATTGGTGAGTCACCTGGTTTAATGTCAAAACCAGCAGCCAAAATTCGTTCTTTGAAATAGGCCGTATTCGCCTCAAGTTTGTCGCGCAATTCGGTTGTTGAGCTGAGTAAATCAAATACTTTGATGGATGCACCTACAATAGCAGGGGCTAAAGAATTTGAAAATAAATAGGGTCTTGATCTTTGACGCAACATTTCAATGATTTCTTTCTTACCTGTAGTGTAGCCTCCCATTGCTCCTCCTAGGGCCTTTCCTAGGGTGCCAGTAATGATATCTACCTTATCCATCACGCCAAAGTGTTCAGGAACACCACGACCTGTTTTGCCGATAAAACCAGCCGAGTGACATTCGTCTGTCATGACAAGTGCATCATATTTTTCTGCTAACGCACAAATTTCATCCATTTTGGCTAAGTCTCCATCCATGGAAAAAACACCATCTGTTACTATGATTCTAAAGCGCTGCGCTTGTGCATCTTGTAATTGTTTTTCAAGGTCCGCCATATCAGAGTGCTTGTATCGGTAGCGGGCAGCTTTACATAAACGCACACCATCGATAATCGATGCATGATTGAGTTCGTCTGAAATGATGGCATCTTGTTCGCTAAAAAGGGGTTCAAAGACACCTCCATTCGCGTCAAATGCTGCTGCATATAAAATGGTATCTTCGGTGCCGTAAAATGCAGCGATTTTTTGTTCTAATTCTTTATGAATATCTTGAGTTCCACAAATAAAGCGAACGGAAGACATGCCGTAACCATGCGTATCTAAAGCATTTTTTGCAGCATTCACAACATCAGGGTGCGAAGACAAACCCAGATAGTTATTGGCACACATTATGACCACATCTTCTCCTGTACTCACGTGAACATTAGCACCTTGCGGTGTGGTAATGATGCGTTCGCGCTTAAGTAAGCCATTTGACTCGATTTGAGT
>CAZNVQ010000141.1:0-4368 GCA_964576425.1 uncultured Flavipsychrobacter sp.
TTTCTTTTTATAGTCCAGTGGTTGCTCCGAAGAATGCAGTTGCAACTCCAAGCTACTTAGAGGGTTCTCTAAGGCTTTCATAGGTTTCTCCGAACAGCATAGAGAAGAATTTTTATAATTATAAAAAATATTTCACTTATGTAAGTCGTTCATTTTCAACCAAATATATTTTTCACCCTCAAAAACAATCAGAATTATGAAAAAAGAGTACCTCCCAAAAAGAGAAGCTGACCGTGTGGGTTGGCTCAACAATTTTTCGAGTATAATTGGCAATTATGCCACCACTTTTGGCATCAGTCCAGCAGAGGTGGCCACCATTGGTAAAATGGCTGCTTTTTACGCCTACATCTACAACTTGATGATTATGGTGTCCACATTTTCTAAAAATCTCACCAAGTTTAAAAATCTACTTAGCATTGCGCCAAACGGCACCACTTTGGGACCCATGCCTACACTCACTCCTCCAGCAGCACCGGGAACATCTCCTGCAGGAATTTTCACTTTCATCAGTGGCATAGTGGGGCGCATCAAAAGCAACACTGCCAACTACACCGAGGCTATTGGCTACGATTTGGGCATCATAGGCGAAGAGATTTCTTTTAAGGAAGCCGAGTTTAAATCGGTGATTAGTGCCGAAGCAGCGTCCTTTTTAAATTTTTATGAAAATCAAAACCAATCCATCACAAGAAAACAATCTACTGTTCCACCCAAGCCCCATTGTCTTTCAAAAGTTGAATCAGTTCTTCAACAGCAATGTCGCTAGGCACATTTTTTTTCATCACTTCTTTGTTTTTATACAAAGTGATTTTGCCCGGTCCGCTGCCCACATAGCCAAAGTCGGCATCGGCCATTTCGCCCGGTCCGTTTACAATGCAACCCATAATGGCAATCTTCACTCCTTTCAAATGATGGGTTGCTGCTCTGATTTTTGCGGTTGTTTCCTGAAGGTCAAAAAGTGTTCGTCCACAGCTTGGACAAGAGATATATTCTGTTTTCGAAATCCTTGTTCTTGTGGCTTGCAAGATGCTGAAAGCCGTGTTGTTGGTGAATTGGTGGCTATCCGAAATAGGCAAATAGGTTCTTCCAGAAACCTTAAGGTTGTTCATCGAGGCTTGATTGCTGAAGCCCAAGCAGATGCCATCGCCAAATCCATCGAGCAACACGCCGCCCGTTTCAGTAGCAAAATGAATTAGGTGTTCGTCAGGTGTTTCCCAAGAGCTATCGGAGATTAAGATGATAGGATTTTGGAAATTATTTTTAGATAACTCGGCCGCTGCATGACGCATATTTTGCATCGCATTGGTGTTGGTGCTGAAAAGGCAAATCACAACAGTGGCATCGTTTTTCAAAGTTGCCAAATCGTTGATATTTAAGCCATTGCTACTATCCACCATCACAAAATTGAGGCGTTCGTGCTTGTGTACCGCTTGTTGGAATTCGGCACTTTCAAAGATGGGAAACAGATTTGCTTGCTGTTGATGTTTCAACCATGTGGCTGCAAAAACAATATTGCCTAAAGTGCCAGGCAATCCGAAATCGAGCACTTGGTTCCCGCTGAAAATATAATCAGCAGCTTGCTCGCCAATCGTCCATTTGTCCGTTGGTTCGTCATAGTGGTATCCAACGCTTTTCAGATTGCTGAAATGAATGGAAGTCATTTTACTTAAATCAGCAATCACCACAGGCACTTGGTTGCCGCCTATATTCATCACCTTGTTCGTAGGGTTTCTTTTGTATTGAAAAGGGCTGTAGGCAATAGTTGTATTGTTGTTTGCTGTGCTTGGAGTTGAAGGCTTTGCGTACCTTTTTACAATATCCTTACATACTGGAATTTCAAACTCAGGGTCTTCTGTCAACGATACTCGGATGGTGTCGCCAATGCCATCTTCCAATAAAGTGCCAATGCCGATGGCGCTTTTGATTCTGCCATCTTCTCCATCGCCAGCTTCTGTTACACCCAAATGCAATGGATAGATTTCACCAAACTCCGCATCCATTTGTTGAATCAACAAGCGATAAGCTTGCACCATTACTTGGGGATTGCTCGATTTCATGCTCAACACAATTTGGTGATAGTTTTCATCCCTTGCAATACGCAAAAATTCCATAGCGCTTTCCACCATTCCCATCGGCGTGTCGCCATAACGACTCATGATTCTATCGCTCAAGGAACCGTGATTTGTACCAATACGCATAGCTGTTCCGTACTCTTTGCAGATTTTCACTAAAGGTGTAAACCTGGTTCTTATTCTATCTATTTCAGCTGCATATTCGATATCGTTATATTCAATAAATTCAAATTTCTTTTTGTCAATATAGTTGCCAGGATTAACCCTAACTTTTTCAATCAGACGAGCGGCTATTTCAGCAGCATTTGGTGTGAAGTGAATGTCTGCAATCAAAGGCGTTTGAAAACCTGCCGCTCTTACTTTGTTTTTGATTTCTAGGAGTTGTTCCGCTTCTTTTTTACTTGGTGCTGTGATGCGCACCATTTCAGCGCCAGCCTCAATGCACCTTATCGTTTGAGCCACAGTGGCGTCCACATCCATAGTGTCGGTGGTTGTCATGGTTTGAATCCGTATGGGATGTTGATTGCCTAGATATAAATCACCAATTTTTATTTCTTTGGTTTGTAATCTTTGGTAATGAGTCAATGAAGGGCAGTAGTGCGACAACATATTTAGCAAGCGATTGAAGTAAATGGATAAAGAAATTGGATGTTTAAAAATAACACTCGAAAATTAAACTTGTTGCAAATTAGGTTTCAAGAATTAGATAACAACTAAATAATGTTTTTTTATAAGCAAACAATAGTATTTTAGCACATTGAATTGCACCTTGATGGAATACGAAATCAAACATTTAGGAAAGTTTAAATTTGTTCAGGAAGGCGAAGGCGAGCCAATTGTATTGTTGCATGGCTTATTTGGTGCTTTGAGTAATTTTAAAGACTTAATTGACTATTTTAAACAATCACACAATGTTTACATTCCGATGTTGCCATTGTATGATTTGACCTTGCTTGATACCACTGTATCAGGATTGGCTAAATATGTGTCTAAATTTATTGATGCACAAGGATTTGACAAGGTCAATCTTTTAGGTAATTCTTTGGGAGGGCACATTGGATTGGTGTACACGCTTAAACATCCTAACAAAGTAAAAACCTTGACGCTTACTGGAAGTTCGGGGTTGTTTGAAAATGGAATGGGGGAAACTTATCCCAAAAGAGGAGATTATGAATTTATTCGCAGAAAAACAGAATTGACATTTTATGACCCTAATGTGGCAACCAAAGAATTGGTCGATGAAGTGTATGGTATTGTGAATAACAGGTTGAAAGCTTTGAAAATAATCTCTTTAGCAAAATCAGCAATACGACATAATTTAGGTGATGAATTAAAAGAAATCACCATTCCTTCTTGCTTGATTTGGGGTAAAAACGACACCATAACACCTCCAATGGTTGCTGAGGAATTCCATGCGTTATTGCCCAATTCTGAGTTGCATTGGATTGATAAGTGCGGACATGCGCCAATGATGGAAGTGCCGGCTGAGTTCAATGCAATTTTCGAAGCTTTTTTAACCAAAACCAAAAACGCATAAAGTCAATTGTCAATCAATTGTTATAAATAATTTTTTTTTCAAACAAACTATCGCTTTTAGCTGTCCTTTACATAGACAAACTAAAAGCGATTTTAATTCCATGATTTTAGAAAAGTTGATATCTCATTCTGTGCCAACGCTTCGTCCAACTGATTCGGTTGATGATGCTTTGCGATTGATGGACGAAAGTAAACTCAAACATCTTCCTTTGGTTCAGGACGACCAATTGAAGATGATTTTATCGGAGTCCCTGCTTTTGGAAGTTAACAATTACGGCTTATTGAGTGAGTTTGAAACTGTAGAAAATCCCATTACACTTGATTTGAATAGTCATCCATATGACGCTTTGAAATATTTGCAACAACATCAAATTGAAATTGCTCCAATTGTGGATGCAGATAAACACTACATTGGTTCAGTGTCAACAGATACAGTCATTAATTATTTGAGTGAACAACTTGGTGTGGTGCAAACAGGTGGAATCATTGTGCTTGAAATTACACCTTTAAATTATAGCCTTGCTGAAATTGCAAGAATTGCTGAATATGAAGATGTATTGATTTTAAGTTCCATGCATTACAATAATAAATTGACTGGTAAAATTGAACTTACGCTCAAAACAAATCGGCTTGAATTGAGAGCACTTGCTGCTTCATTCGAACGATATAATTATACTATTTTACATCTATTTGGTTCGTCTTCAAAATCAGAAGATTTGCAAGATAGATACCAAATGTTGATGAATTATATAAACATGTAAGC
>CAZNVQ010000142.1:0-4210 GCA_964576425.1 uncultured Flavipsychrobacter sp.
CGATTAGCATAACCTTTTTTGCCACTATAAACCGTAACACCTCGTCCCATTTGATTAATAATCATTTGTCTAATTATATCAGACTATTTGGCAATAATGGTAACGATAATATATTCTTCAATGCCTTCTACTAAAAAATCCAAAGTTTTGGATGCCGATAAATAAGTTATCATTGAATATAACGCAACCTCAATGCTTAAGAAATAAGCTACTGCTGAAAAAATGAGCACATTGAAGACCATGATTATGTCGCCAATAGTTGTACCCAACTTTTTGCTTAAATAAATAGCTAAAATCTCCGTTCCATCTATTACAGCCCCACCACGAACGGCAAAACCAATTCCTGCTCCCAAGAAAAAACCACCAAAAACAGCCACCAAAAGATTATCGTTAGTTACGTTTGGAAATTCAATCATAGCTAAGACCACTGAAAGTCCAACTATCGCGAGACTTGTTTTGATTGCAAAAGTTTTCCTTAGAATCCTATGTCCCATTATAATAAATGGTATATTTATACAAACAAATAAATAATGAAGTGGAATTTTAGTTAATAATGATACCAATAATGAAATACCTGTTGCACCACCATCAATGAAATGATTGGTCAACAAAAAGCCTTTGAAACCAAAAGCAGCAGAAAAAACTCCCATTGTTATCATGACAATGTTTCTTGAAGTTTGCTTTGCTGACAATTTTAGATTTTTATATCCTTTAAGCAATTCTATTCGTGAAAGTTGCTTTGTTCCATTTTTAGCGGAGATGAAATTGATTATTTTTTTTAAAAATATATTCATAGAATATTTGTTATAGTGGTTGATTTATGGAAAGGTAATAAATCAAAAAATCAAATTGGTTTATGTATTTTAAATATGATACTGAATTTACATTTTGAAAAAAAATCATCACCCCAAAGAAGTGAATATCTAAAATAAGTAGGATTAGCGAAGCATTCAGCTTATTTTTACCTTTCTTTAAATCAAGTATTTTAATATGAAGCGAATTATTCTGAGTCTTTCGGCTGTGGCTGTACTCATGAGTGCCAACCATGTTTGGGCACAAGCAAAATTGGTAGAAAAAGTCACAAAAAAAGGAAGCGAATTAGTTATTCCTTTTGAAAAGTATGTGCTTCCTAATGGTTTGACTTTGATTGTTCACGAAGATCATTCAGATCCGATTGTGCATGTTGATGTAACCTATCATGTGGGTTCGGCAAGAGAAGAAATTGGTAAATCTGGTTTTGCTCATTTCTTTGAACACATGATGTTTCAGGGTTCAGACAACGTGGCAGATGAGCAACATTTCAAAATCATTACTGAAGCTGGCGGTACATTAAATGGTACAACCAATCGTGATCGTACAAATTATTTCGAAACTGTTCCAAGCAATCAACTAGAAAAAATGTTGTGGTTGGAAGCAGACAGAATGGGCTTCTTGTTGGATGCAGTTACTCAACAAAAATTTGAGGTTCAAAGAGCTACAGTGAAGAACGAACGTGGTCAACGTTATGACAATGTTCCTTATGGATTGGTGAGCGAAGTGAGTGCTAAGAATTTTTATCCTTATGGACATCCTTATTCTTGGTTGACAATAGGCTACGTTGAAGATTTGAATCGTGTTAATGTCAATGATTTGAAAAATTTCTTCTTGCGTTGGTATGGTCCTAATAATGCCGTAGTAACAGTAGGTGGAGATGTGAAAACCGCTGAGGTTGTGCGTTTGGTAGAAAAGTATTTTGGAAGCATTCCAAAAGGTCAACCCGTTACCGCAATGAAATTGCCGATTCCAGAAATCAAAAAGGATCGTCATGTTTCTATGAAAGATGGTTATGCTAAGTTGCCACAATTGAGAATGGTGTTTGCAACTCCAGGACATTTCACTAAAGACGAAGTGGCACTAGATTGTTTGGCTGAAATTATTGGTCAAGGTAAGAATTCCATTTTATATAAAAACCTTGTGAAATCGCAAAAAGCAGTAAGCGCTATGGCATATAATTCTGCTACAGAATTGGCAGGTGAATTTGTATTTACTGTTACTCCATTTCCTGGTCAAAAACTAAGTGACATGGAAAAAGAATTGCGTGCGGCAATGGCTGAGTTCGAAAAGCGTGGCGTTACAGATGATGACATCACAAAATTCCGTTCTCAAGTTGAAGCACAAACGATTAAAGGTTTAGAAAGTGTTTCTGGCAAGGTAGCTCAATTAGCCGCTTACTACACATTTACTGGAGATGCTAATTATTTTGGTAAAGATTGGAAAAGATATACGACTTTAACCAAGCAAGATGTTTTGAATGTTTACAACAAATACATCAAAGGAAAATCTGCTGTAATCTTAAGTGTATTAACAAAAGGAAATGAAGATAATCTTGCAGCACCTGATGATTACTCCGTTTCAACTGAAGGCTACAAAGCGCCTGACTACGGATACAATGGTTTGAAATACGTAAAAGCTAAAGACAATTTTGATAGAAGTAAAGTACCAGGAAATGGTTCAAATCCTATTGTTACAGTTCCAAAAATTTGGAGAGCAACTATTGCTGACTCAGTTCGTGTAATCGGAACGCAAACCAATGAAATTCCAATGGTTTCTGTTCAATTGAAATTCAAAGGAGGCAAAATGATGGATAACAATAATCCAGAAAAAGCGGGGTTGGCTAACATGTTTGCAAGCATGATGGAAGAGGATACTAAAAACTATTCAGCAGAGGAGTTTTCTGAAAAACTTGATATGTTAGGAAGCAGTATTGATATCTCTATTTCTGATGATGCAACTATCGTTAATGTTCAAAGTTTGACCAAAAATTTAGATAAAACATTACAATTATTGGAAGAACGTTTATTGAATCCTAAGTTTGAACAAGATGCATTAGGAATGAATAAAAAACGTCTAATTGAGAATTTGAAAAACAGTTCTAGTAGACCAAAT
This sequence comes from uncultured Flavipsychrobacter sp., assembly GCA_964576425.1. GTDB lineage: Bacteria > Bacteroidota > Bacteroidia > Chitinophagales > Chitinophagaceae > JAFIGV01. The sequence goes on from CAZNVQ010000142.1 coordinate 2,926, forward strand.
TATATTGCTTCAACAGTTTATCCTAAACTATTATTTGGTGCTAACAACGTAATTGGTTGGTCTTCAATTGGTACAGATAAAACAATCAACAAAATTGAATTAAGTGATATTGAGAATTATTACAAAAACTATTTCTCCAAAAAAGATGCTCAAATCATTATTGTAGGTGATGTAGAAAAAAGCAACATAACAAGCAAATTAGCTTTTTTAAACAAACTCTCAGATAAGGAAGTGAAATTACCGGAAATCCCTTCAGGGGCTACTTTGAATAAATCAACAATTTATTTTGTCAATGTGCCAAATGCTGCTCAAACAGAGTTTAGAATTGGCTTTGCAAACAATTTGAAGTACGATGCAACTGGAAATTATTTCAAAGCAGGAGTGATGAATTATCCGCTTGGAGGAGCGTTCAATAGTCGTTTGAATCTTGACTTGCGTGAAGACAAAGGTTGGACTTATGGTGCTCGTGGTAATTTTGAAGGTGATAAATATTCTGGCATTTATACTTTCAGTGCTGGCATTCGTGCTGATGCTACCGATAGTGCTCTTGTTGATATTCTAAAGATTTTTGCTGATTTCAAAAAGAATGGTGTAACAGCAGAAGAATTGGCGTTCACTAAATCATCTTTAGGACAAAGCGATGCTAGAAAATATGAAGCATTGATGCAAAAAGCAGGCTTTTTAAGTCGCATTCAAGAATATAATCTTCCTGATGATTACACTAAACAACAAAATGATATCTTAAGCAATCTTTCCTTGAGGGAAGTTAACGGATTAGTTGAAAAATTGGCACCAAACAATAATCAATTAATTATTCTATTGGTTGGCGACAAAGCAAAGGTTTTTGATCGTTTAGGTGCATTTGGATTTGAATTAGTGGAATTAGACAAAGAAGGAAATCCAGTGAAATAAGCTGAGAAAAAACAGAAATAAAAATAGGCTGCACCAAAAGTGCAGCTTATTTTTTATTGTAAAGGGCTGCTTTTTTGCCACTAATTAAAAAATGGAGTTATAATTTTTAAAAAGAGCAAAAAGCGTATGAAAAAGTCAAAATTTACAGAGTCTCAGATTTTGAAAGTGCTCAAAGCACAGGAAGAGGGTAAGAAGGTGAGTGAGATTTGCCGGGAGTATGGTATTTCTGAACCTACATTTTACAACTGGAAGAGTAAGTATGGCGGTATGTCACTGTCCGAGCTTCAGCGAGTGAAAGAGCTTGAGGCGGAGAATGCATGGGTCATCAAAGATTCGATGGGTGTATGAAAAAGAAGGCTTTTCCTTGTATAAA
>CAZNVQ010000143.1:0-4082 GCA_964576425.1 uncultured Flavipsychrobacter sp.
GTACAAAAACCTTAATGGAACTGAGCAACTAATGAACCATGCAAGGTTGAATGGAAATTCGGTGATTGGACAATTTGCATTGAATATGGATTCAAAATCAACCATTCAAATCTTGAGTTGGTATCAAAATTTCCAAAGAGAAATTCCTGCAGCTTTGTTTGAAGCCTATTCTGCTAAAACAAGAAAAGATGAGACTTTCAGGCTAATTATAGATTGGACTCAAAAGCGAAATACTACAACATGGATGCTGAAAACTGCAATTAGTAAAGAGCACTTTGAATACAAAGATTCATTGGCTTGGTTGGACAATAGCAATCAAGTTTTTCAATCATTTACTGAGTTCGGCTGGGAAAAAAGAGGAAAATATAATTTGTTTAAAATTGGTTTGCCTGTTCAAATCAATTGGTTAGATGACCGACAACAAATTTTTCAACAATCTAGAATAGCAATGTTTGGTATTTATTCAATTCAAATACCAAAAGTACAAATTGTGTCTAGTTATAGACTTGAGAAAGTGAATAATTTACCTGTTCAATTTTTACCAAACTTAAGTGCTCAGTTGAAGTGGAATGATCAGTTTACATGGAAAGCAAGCATCCAAAAAACATTTCGTGCACCTTCATTAAACGAACTTTATTTTCAGCCTGGTGGGAATGTTAACCTATTGCCAGAATCCGGTTGGTCGGCAGAAACAGGAATTGAACAAAAGAAAAATTGGCGAAAGCCATGGACTTTAGAGCAAAGTTTATTTGTCTATAATCGCATTATAGATAATTGGATTTATTGGCTTGGTGGCGCAATTTGGACGCCCCACAATATTGCAACAGTAAATAGCAGAGGTCTTGAATTGCAACAAAAAATAAAATACAAGTTTAAAAAAGCTGAGTATTTTATTAATTCTCAAATTTATATTACCAAATCAACAACGGAAAAAAGCGATTTACCAAACGATGGAAGTATTGGAAAACAATTACCATACATTCCAAAGTTTCAAATGTTATTTCAACTAGGAATTAAAAAACAAAATTGGAATGCCCGTATTATTTATCAACATGTTGGTAATCGTTATATTAATACGGATGAAACTGGAAATCTTTCCTTTTATGAATTGTTGAATTTTGATTTTGGTTATATAAAAACATTGAAAAAAGTTTCAATTCAAAGCTTCATTCAATTCAATAATATTTTTGATGTTTCATACTTTGTTGTAAACCAAAGACCGATGCCAGGAAGAAATTTTCAAATTGGATTAAGGTGTTCTTGGTTGAAAAATTAGTAATAATATCAGAATTTACCTGATTTCCATAATTTCTTGCCTTAACTTAGCGTTTACCCAACTATAGCAGTTGTTTTAGAGTCTATTTAGTCACACATTCTTTAATTTTATTTACTTGCCCATAGCTTTGGCATATCAAACAGTTGCAGGACAGACTAGTGAGTTAGAGGAACTCATCCGTGGTTGCATTCGAAATGAACGCGCTGCTCAAGAGCGTATATATAAATTATTTTATCCTAGAATGATGTCGTTGGTGAAAAGATATTTTGACCAAGATGTACAAGCGGAAGAGGTTTTGAATAATGGATTTTTAAGAGCATTTCAAAAAGTAAGTCAGTATACATTTCAAGGATCTTTCGAAGGATGGTTGCGTAAAATTGTTTTTCATGCGGTTTCTGATTACGTGAAACAGCATGTTAAATATAATGAAAAAATTGTTTTAGCTGAAAAAGATCAGTTGATTCAAAAAGACCATGCAGACAAATTGTATTATGACCAATTATTGAAATTGGTACAGTCTTTGCCAACAAGCACTCGGGCTGTTTTTAATATGTATGTAATGGATGGATTTTCACACAAAGAAATCGGTAATGCATTGGGCATTAGCGAAGGGACTTCAAAATGGCACTTATCGGAAGGCAGAAGAATGCTGAAAGAAAAAATTGAGAAATTAGAATTACATTTAAAAAAATAAATTTTATCCAACATGGATAAAAACATGATTCATATCGACGATTTGGTCCGCAACAAGTTGATGGGCGCTGAGGAGGAAACTCCATCAGGTGCTTGGCTCAACATGCGTGATTTACTTGACCAAAAAATGCCAATTCAACCAGTTTCTAACGGGCGTAACTGGCGCAGAATGTTTGGTTTGATATCTGGTTTGGTGTTGCTGACAACGGCAACAATTGGTGGTTACAAAGTTGTTGTTCATCAACAAGCTGAGCAATCAACTACTAATGACCAACAAGCGGAAACCTATGTTCCTGGCGCTTCGCAACAAATTGTTTTGACTGCATCAACGAATAAAACAGTTGCAGCATCAAATAAATTTGGTTCAGAAGCTAGAGGTTCTAGTCAACACCAATATCCTCAATTACGTACTAAGAAATTAGTTGCGTTGAATATAAGTTCTGCATCAAATTACAAAGCTACAACAGAAAATCAATCATCTGTTTTAGGTAATAAAGAAGCAAATACAGATTCTAAATTTTCCATTAGTAATGCTAAGGAAAGCAAACTTGTTGAATCAAATACTGCTGGTCAAACTCCAAATGATGGAATTAAAGCTGAACATCCATTTATTAGACCAAAAACATCTGAAACTACTGTTGCATCAGTTTCAAAAGCATCAAATGCAACAGCAAGTAATAATCAAAAACAAAGTTTTAACAGCGGAACTAAAAACACAAACCTGACTACAGCTTTGCCTTCAAATCAATTATCTAAAGATACATTTGAGCAAATGCAAATTATTCAGCGCTATATTATCAATCCTATTACGCGCACGAGTCGAATTGTGATGGATACAATTTCATTTAGTAAAATGGCTGTGGACAAACATGCTTTGTGTTCTATTGCTGAGAACAAAGATGATAATACCAATGTGTTGACAAGAATTTTTGCTTCTCGTCAAGAATTGATGGCTGAAGAAATGAAAACAGACGCTGCATTGGTAAAAGCTGGAATAGGAGGTAATATTGTTTCCTTATCTAATTTAAAAACCAAAAGTCGTCATACCAAAGCTTGGGATGCAAGAAGTTTCAATGATGTAATGAGAGATTTTTCATTTAACCTTACTCACATGAAATTCAAACCAGGATTGCTTTTGGGTTATAATAATCTAATGGTGGAGGGAAGTTTATTTAATGGTTTTCATTTTGGGCTTTCTGGTCAATTGTGTTGGGATGATCAATGGAGTTTCATGACTGAATTGAAATATTATCATCGAATTAATAATAATTACACTTTTGATGATAGTTATGTAACACCCGCAGGTCCAAACTTGCAAAAGAAAGTCCAGCATTTCTTTAAATTCTCAGCCATTCAAAGCATAGAATTACCAGCTGCAGTAAGATATTCTTTTAATAGATTGGATGTTTTTGGAGGCATGAATTTTAGTTATATGTTTGGGTTAAATCCTGAAGAGGTTATTCACCCTTTTGAACCTGAGCCATTTAGTAGTAATTTCAATCAAAGTGAGCCTACAGTATTCAATAGTAGTTTCCAAAATCGTTTTTGTATTGGTGGGATGTTAGGAATTAGTTATGCCATTTCACCTTCTTTACAACTAGATTTAAGAGCAACTAAAAACCTTTGGGATAATACTTCTGGAGATGCGTCCCAAAGAATTTCTCAAGCAATTTTTAATGGTTCTTCTTTTCAAATATCAGTTGGTTATAAACTTTCAGGAAAAGAGAAGTTTCCTAAAGCACTTTAAAGTTTAATCAATATTTTCTCTCTAACGCTGTGTCTCAAACACAGCGTTTTTTTATTTAAACTAAAGGCTATCAGTTAATTATGTAGGTACTGATCAGAAAAGTGTGTAAGAATTGATTTTTGAATGCTTAGTCATAAATGTAAATAAAGTTATATTTAATGAAAAGGTTTGGGTACAATAATTAGCTTTGAATTTATCAAAATAAAAAACACAAACTTTCTATGTTTTTATGACATTCGATTGTTTGTGTTTTTTGTTTTAAACTTTACTCTAATTGTTCAATCCCAAAGCAATATTTTAGGTTTAAATTCTAGAAATAGTTTTTTCAGCCACAAGTGCATAAACCATTGGGATTTTATCTTCTAT
>CAZNVQ010000144.1:0-4082 GCA_964576425.1 uncultured Flavipsychrobacter sp.
AAAACCGTTTTTACCTAAGAACCCAGTTCCGCTGAAAACTGCTCTCCATGGTGTTTTTAGCATATAATTAAATGAATTATCAGGAGTACTCACAAATGTTATTGGATTAGTGTCTGAAATACCTAAAGTAGATTTGAAAGTTTCGGTATTTGCTGTTAAACTCAAGCTTTGATTGTCTGTTAAACTCATTATTGTTGGTGTATGCAATGCAATACCAAATCTAAATTCATCCATAGGTTTAATGATAGCGCCTAATTTCAAGTTAATACCACTTCCTTTTGTTTTAAGATTTTCTTTAAATGTAAAACTTGAGAAATAATTGGAAGGGTTGTTTGAAGCATCCAACTCAGTGAAAGTCATTTCTCTCGTGTAATTAACATATGGAATACCAAGCGTAGCTCCAAGCATTAAAAACTCTTCAAAGTTGCCACCAACACTTAAAGCTAATTCATTTATACCACCTCTTTCTTTAATTGTTTTCTTTTGTATTAAACCTTCTTTAGCATTTGCAAGGCTGAAATAGTTATCAGTTTGATCTTTGTTCACCAAATAGGATTGATAGCCTAAATAACCTAATGTACTTGAGTTGTCAACATTATCAGGATTGGCATTGGCATTCAAAACAAACAGTTCACTGAAGCTTCCATAGTTTTGATTGACATTGTCTAAAGTACCGGAATAATTATAATTTCTGTTGAAATCAGCGAGTCTGTTTAAACCGATTCCAAAAGAAATTGTTTTCCAACCATATGAACCTTTACCTTGAGTTGATGTTGCAACAAATCCAATATTGTTGAAATTGAAACGAAAGTGAATATCATCTTGATTTTGGTTCAGATAATTAGCATCAATGTTATTGACTTTCAATGAGGGTGTCATGGAAAATTCAGATTTTCGATACACACCAATACCTGCTGGGTTGACACTTAATGATGTGAAATCGCCACCTACGGAACCAAGTGCACCACCAAATCCAACAGAACGAGCTGTTCCCATCGGAGATAAAAACGAATATCTTAAAGCGTCAATTTCGTCTTGTGCTTTAACTTCGGTGCTTAGTAAAATACTACTAGAAAATGCAGATAATAAAGTGAGGCGTATAAAATTGTTTTTCATGCTTAATTATTTTTGATATTCAATCTGTTGCAATCAGTGTGCCATTTTTTTGCTCTAAAAAAAATAGGCTGTGCAAAAAAATCACACAGCCCAAGAATTATCTAAAGTTGTGATTATCTTCTTCCTCCAAAACCGCCACCACCGCTTGGTCTGCTTGGTGCTGAAGGTGCACTTCGAGGTGATTCAAAACTTGGTGAAGGTCTGCTTCTTTCAAAACTTGGTGAAGGTCTTTCAATTGTTCTTTGAGGCTCACGATAGTTTTCTCTTGGTGGATCCATTCTTCGTGGTTCTCTAGGCTGGTTGAATATTGAATTTCTTTCAGGAGCCACTCTGCTATTGTCATAATTTGATCGATTATTATCGAAATTCGATCTGTTATTGTCGTAATTGGAACGGTTGTTTTCAAAGTTCGACCTGTTATTTTCGTAGTTGGAACGGTTATTATTTTCTACATTTCTATTTGGCGTTTGATAGTTTTCGTCTCTTGAAAATTCATTTCTATTGATTCTGTTATCTCTATTATTATCTAAGTTTCTATCAGGATTTTGGTTATTGAACTGATTATTGTTATACCTATTATCTCTGATAGATTTATCGCTATTAATATCATTTCTTGGTTGTACTGCATCAAATTGTCTTCCGTCTTTATCAATAATCACTTTAGTTGGACGTTCATTATTCAAATTGCTATTTCCATTTCTTACATCAGTATTGATTGATTTCATTTGACGGGGACCACCAATGTTGGAATTATAACTAGCATTTGGATTATTAACAGCAGGTCTTCTTCCACCACCAGTATTAGAATATTGATTATATAAATTTGTCGTGCTATTTCTAGGACCGTAAGTTACTGGACGATTGTAGCCACTGTATGCGCCGTAGTTGTAAAGACCAGCATAATAACCATTCCAATAACCTGAGTAATAGGAGCTTCCCCATGCATTGCCATAATAAGGGTAGTTCCAGCAACTTCCAAAGCTTCCGTAGCCATACCAAGAATGCCAACCCCAATATGAATTCCAATAAGGGCCTGAACCAAAGCTAATAGTAATCCCAGGTCGGCTCCACCAACTCCAACCCCAATATGGATCAACCCAATATGGGTCATACCAATTTGGATTATAAAAAGAACTGTAATACCCCATATTATAAAATGGTCTATTAAATCTTCTTAGGTTAGTAGCATAGTAGTAATCATTATCATTGTCATAATCTATGTAGCCATCATTGTAACTGCCGTCATTGTCGTAGCTTTTGTTATATGACTGATAATTTCTACTTCCATTTGAATTAGTGTTCCCATTTCCATTGCTATAATTTTGCGGATTATCATTGTTGTTGTTATTGTTATTGTTTTGACTATTGCCGCCATAGTAGCGCATTGCGTTTTCTACTTCTCGCTTTTTGGCTTCGAAGTCTGCTTTTCTTTTATCTTCTTCCTTTTTGCGCTCAATATCTTTTGAGTTGTAATATATGTCATCAGTGTTTCCACTTTGTGCAATGGAAGGAATGCTGCTCAAATTGAACAACATAAAGCTGGCTAATAATATCCTTTTCATATGCTTAGGAGATTTTTCATGAAAATTGCTTTGTGAAATTACTACTTTTGCCCCACTTAGAGCTGATGATTTACATCAGAAACTATGCCAAAAATTTATGAGTACAATTACGAGTAGAGCACAAGACTATGCTCAATGGTATAATGACCTTGTTATCAAAGGTGGATTAGCTGATTATTCAGCAGTAAGGGGATGTATGGTAATTAAACCATATGGATATGGGCTGTGGGAAAATATGCGAGATGTATTAGATAAAATGTTTAAGGAAACTGGGCATCAAAATGCATATTTCCCTTTATTTGTTCCTAAAAGCTTGTTTGAAGCTGAAGAAAAAAACGCTGAAGGATTTGCAAAAGAATGTGCTGTTGTAACGCATTATCGTTTGAAAAATGACCCTGCGAATCCTGGTAAACTTATCGTTGACCCAAATGCTAGACTAGAGGAAGAATTAGTAGTTCGTCCAACAAGTGAAGCAATCATTTGGAACACATATAAGAATTGGATTCAGTCCTACCGAGATTTACCAATTCTCATCAACCAATGGGCTAATGTTGTTCGTTGGGAAATGAGAACGAGATTGTTTCTGAGAACTGCTGAATTTTTATGGCAAGAAGGTCACACTGCTCATGCTACAAAAGAAGAGGCGATTGAAGAAACCCAAAAAATGTTGGAAGTTTATGCCACTTTCGTTGAAGAATATATGGCGTTGCCTGTTATCAAAGGCGTGAAAACACCCAATGAGAGATTTGCAGGAGCAGAAGACACCTATTGTATTGAAGCGCTAATGCAAGATGGAAAAGCTTTGCAGGCTGGAACTTCACACTTTTTGGGACAGAATTTTGCCAAAGCTTTTGAAGTGAAATTTGCAGATAAGGATAACAAAATGGAGTATGTATGGGCTTCATCTTGGGGTGTTTCTACTCGTTTAATTGGGGCTTTGGTTATGGCTCATAGTGATGACCAAGGTTTAATTTTGCCGCCAAAAATCGCTCCTTTACAAGTAGTGATTGTTCCAATTCATGGAAAAGATATTGAAGTGCGAGAAAGGATTAATGCAAAAGCAAATGAGATTGTAGCTTCATTGAAAGCACTCGGCATAAGCGTGAAATATGACAATGACGATACTTCTCGTCCAGGTTGGAAATTTGCTGAATATGAATTGCGTGGCGTTCCCGTTCGCATAGCAATTGGTGCTCGTGACTTAGAACAAAATCTTGTTGAAGTCGCAAGAAGAGATACGAAAGAAAAAACTCAAATTTCAATTGATGGTTTGGCAAACAATGTCAAACAGCTTTTGGATGACATTCAACAAAGCCTTTTTCAGCGAGCATTTAAGTTTCGTGAAGATCACATTACCAAAGTGAACAATTGGGATGAGTTTGTTGATACACTCGATAATAAAAC
>CAZNVQ010000145.1:0-3793 GCA_964576425.1 uncultured Flavipsychrobacter sp.
ACAACCAATGTATTGATTAAAAGCTTGTTCAAATAATCTGTTTTGTTGACCATGAATATACCAACCGGAATGAAATACAGTTTCCATTGCTGTTTTAATTTGCAATTGATATTTTTCATTTATGGCTTTAAGGTCTAAAAAGGGTATCATTTGATGTTGATTACAATTGTTCAAATTGATTTTTCCAAGCTTCCCAACCTAAATTTTCCCAAGGCATTCCTCTAGAAAAAGTTTGTGGCCAAGGGTAGTAAAATTCTGTGTTGTTTTCTTTTGAAATTATAGAGCTTATTGCTCTAATTTTTTGAGCAGGGCTTCCCATTGCGAATGTGAAATCGTCCACATTTTTAGACACTACAGAATTGGCACCAATTAAACAATGTTGTCCAATTTTAACGCCGGGCAATACGGAACATTGCACTGTTATGATGCTATAATCACCAACGGTAACACCTTTCAACGAATTAGAAGGAGGTTGTGGGTCGTTTGTAAAAATGGTGTAAGGAAAAATAAAAACATAATTGCCAATGTGCGTTTGTTCGCCAATGTGCACATTACTATATATTCTTGAATAGTTGCCTATCGAGCAATTACCTTGAATATCCACCATTGTGCTTAGCAAACAATGGTGTCCAACACTTGTGTTTTCGCGAATAATAATTCGATGACCGGTTACCAAATTTTCACCAAAACTAGAGCCAGCATAAATAATAGCATGACTTCGAATGAGAGAACCTGCACCAATGTGTAATTCAGGATTGACATAGGTTTCAGGGTTTTTGTAGTAAGCTGCTGTTGGCTCTCCAAGCACACAATTATTGCAAATGATAGTATCATCACCAATTAATACATTGTCATAAATTGTTGTATTGTCTCCAATTATTACATTTTTTCCAATAGTAGCTTTGGGACTTATGAAGATATTTCTTTGGTTGAATTTCATGTTGTAGAATGAAGTTGATTCAAACAAATTGATTTTTATAGGCGATAAAATCTTGATGATTTCGAATGTAATCGGACTCATCAAAAAGAGTAGATGCTAAAACCAAACAAATGGCGCCTGAGGAAAAGTTTTGTTCCGAAGCCCATATTCCCGGAGGAATGTGCAAACCCCAAAATGGACGATTGAGTTGAAATAACCTTTGGTTTTTACCGTCATCCACCAAGACATCAAAACTTCCACTCGCGGCAATCAACAATTGATGACATTGTTTGTGAGCGTGTGCTCCTCTCGAAGCACCGCCAGGAATATCATATAAATAAAATATTCTTTTAATGTCGAAAGGAATTTCCTTTTGATTGTGAATTGGAGAAATGTTTCCAGCTCGATTAATAATTTTGGGCAATTGGATTAAAGTGCAATCAAAAATTGTGGCTTTCATTGTTGACTATAGATTTAAACTCATTAAAATCTCTCACATAATCATTCTCTTCATAAGGCTGACTTGCAATAATGAGACACAAAGAATTGGTTGAAAAATTCTCAAGCTGGCGCCACAAACCATTTGGTACGTATAAACCATAATATGATCTATTGAGACTATACTTTACTTTAGATTGTCCGTCGTTAAATACTAAATCAAAGCTTCCTGAAATAGCAATAATGACTTCCTGATTTTGCCGATAAGCATGCCCACCTCGAATGGCTCCTCCTGGAACATCATATATTAAATAAATCCTTTCAATATCGAATGGGATTTGATCGCTGTTCTGAATAAATGAAAGATTACCACGCTCATCAAGCACTTTTGGAAAATCGAGCAATTGGATATCAGCAATTCTAGCCATAAATTCAGGTACAAGAGGCTTTTGAATCTTGTAAAGTTACTATAGGATTTTACAAATGAAAGGTAAGTTTAGAAAACTTTGCCTCAGTACAAGTAACAGTTGTTTCTATTTAGCATTTGCTCTAATTTAGCATTTCCCAATCTGCTGATGAATCTATCTATCACCATTCTTTGTAATTCTTTTCCGCCCGAGACTGGTGCCGGACCGACTAGGATTTACAATCTAGCTCAAATGCTTCATCAGCGTGGCTATAAAGTAGAAGTCATAACTTCAATGCCTAATTATCCAACAGGTAAAATTTTTCCTGGCTACAGAAATAAGATTGTGCAAAAGGAAATAATGGATGGAGTTTTAGTAAGACGAATTTGGCAATTCCCATCCAATTCTAAATTGGCTTTTAAGCGAATCGTCAGTATGCTCAGCCAAACTACAGCGATGTACATGTTGGCTTTACCTTATCTATTGAAAAAAAAACCATCTATAATATTAGTTAGTTCACCGCCAATTTTATTGGGTTATGCAGGCGTAATTATCAGTAAAATAACTGGTTCTAAATCGGTGTTAAACATTAGTGATTTATGGCCTCTTTCAGCTTTGGAACTTGGTTATATTCAAAAAGGTTCCTTTTACCGTTTGCTTGAAGGGATTGAAAAGCGGATGTATAAATTGTCAGATGCTGTTGTTGGACAATCAAATGAAATCTTAGAACACATTAAGGGAAAATCTACTTCAGATAAAAATAATTTTTTATATAGAAATCTACAAGAAAATAATCTTCAACCATCGGAGATCAACCCAAGTGGAAAGAAAAAAATAGTTTATGCCGGGATGTTGGGCATTGCACAAGGTGTTTTAAACATGATTCAAGCTATCAACTTCACCGAATTGAATGTGGAATTACACATATATGGTGAAGGGTTTGAAAAGCCTGAAATCATAGCTTTCATTCAAAATAATCCTAACAATGGTGTAGTCTATCATGATTCAATTCCTGGAAAAGCCATTCCAGAAATGCTGCGTCAGTATCATGCTACTCTCATTCCGTTGACCTCAATTATTCATGGAGCCGTTCCATCGAAAATTTTTATGGCAATTTCAAATGGACTACCTGTACTTTTTAGCGGTGGTGGAGAGGGTGCTCAAATCGTTATTGATGGTAAAATAGGTTGGGTCAATAAGCCATCAGATTTTGAAGGTCTGAAACACAATATCAAAACATTCAGTAAGATTTCAGAAACGGAATACCAACAGTTAAAAAATAATTGCTGGTCTTTGACAAAAGACCTTTTCAACAAGGAAAAACAAGACCAAGCATTTGATTTGTTTTTACAGCAATTATAGTCACACATTTGATTGATTAAACAAAAAAGCCGAACTACCTTTTTACAAGTAATTCGGCTTTGATATTAATAATACTTAGCACTTATGGCTTAGCAAACCAAAGTGGGTCTGCAATGTTCACTAGTGGCGCATTTGGATTATTAACGCGCTCGCTTTGTGGTGTTGGATAACGTTCAGGAATTACCGCAATTGCGCCAACCGGGTTAGGTGTCAAAACTGGTAATTTAGTTCTTCTGTAATCAGCAAAAGCTTCTGCTTGTCCATACATAGCTATCCACTTTTCATACATTACTTTTTCAAGTGTCACATCTGAAGAAGTGTAAGTAGCAATATCGTTTCCTGTATAAGCTCCGTTGGTAACTTGAATACAAGATGCTTTAATTGCCTCATTTAATGCAATAGCTGCGTCAGCTAATTCAACTTTACGTTGGCTAGCTTCAGCTTGAATAAACTTAGCTTCAGCATAAGTAACCAATGGTACTGGGGTTGCTGATGATCCTGCTAAATAGGAACCTAAAACTGATACATCTACGTTTGGTTCATCTATTGGACTTCCAACGACACCTCCAAAACCTGTTGAATCGAAGTAGTGATAAACACGAGAGTCTGTTGGGCGTTTCAACATTTCATCCACTAATGTTTTGCTTGAAACAATGTATTGAAATCT
>CAZNVQ010000146.1:0-3762 GCA_964576425.1 uncultured Flavipsychrobacter sp.
ACACTTTGTCCAGTTACCACATATTCGGAAAGAAACTGAATTTTCGGGGTCAATACAATCTCAATTTCCTGCTGTTGCTCTTTCGGAAAGTTGATCATTTTAGATTGATACTGCAAAGCTGAAATTTTAATTTTAGTTGTCTTATGATCTGAAAAAAAAATGCCCTTCCCTGTGCTATCTGTTTCCATTTGAAAGAATATTTTACCATCAGCTAAAAAATCTATTCTAGCTAGTCGAATTGGCAAACCAGTTTCTGCATCTGAAAGTTTTATAGTGAATTGCTGTTGTGCTTTCATAGCCAACGATCCAATCAATAAAACAAAACCAATCAATAATCTTTTCACAGCAAAGTATTTTTTTAATAAAATCAGCTACCAATGCTTTGGTAGCTGATTCAAAATTATTCAATGACTTGCAGTAATTAATGTTGAATCATTAATTTTTCTGTCATTTTCCAAACTCCATTTGAAAGGTTTACAACATAAGTTCCACTAGCAAGAGATGCTGTTGGCAATGTAATTGCATTTAAACCTGCAATGAAATTATGGTTAGTATTCATCACCATTTTACCATTCATATCAATTACTGAAATAGAAACATTAGGATTATTTTCTTTGCTGTCTATCACAATGCTTGCATCATTTTGAGCAGGATTTGGTGCAACAAAAAATGCATTGACTGTAGATGGAAAAGTTCCAATTGAAGCAATTGTTCCTAAAAGACGTTTTGAAAAAATGGTTTTACCGCTTGCACTTCCACCAAAGCCAGTAAACTTAACTTGATAATATTCGTTGGTATGTTTTGTTTTAATGAAATAGTAATTGCTATCTTTCAAAACCCATGCTGGTGGGCTTTGTGTCATATCGAATGATTTCCAATCAGACCCTACAGTATTCATTGCAGTGGCATAAGTGAATGACTTGTATCCAACTGTGTCATTTTCTAATGTTGGATATTGTTCTGCAACAGTTACTTCAAAATTTGATAACACGCCCATCACGCTATAATAAGGAATTCCCGGTGCGCCTGGCAAGTATTCTTTGTAGCGAGTGAACAATAAATCCCATTCAGGACGATTCGGTTCACGATCAATGAAAGATTGTGTAGCTGCATTATAATAAACAAAAAGTCTGCTTGTATAATTTGGTGAGCGATAAATCTTTAATGTTGTGTCTCCTGTACCATCTAATTTAGCTATTCTAAACTTCCAATAAGTTGAATCTAAAGGATAGCTATGGTAAGTTTGAACCCAAAGTTTGTAAGCATCAAAAGTGGTTGAACTTGTAGCAACAGTAACTAAAAATACACTATCACCATCAACATCATGATTTGGAGTTTGATGATAGATTCCCCAACCATAATCAGTTGGATCAGCTGCATTTTTATTCATGTTGAAAGCACCAAAATTCCAACTAGTGTCACTATTGAAAAATTGATTACCAGTATTCATTAAACCTACTGTATCAGCCGCACTGATAGAGCTAAAATTTGTTGATGCTTTTTTATGTAATGAATAAACTTTAACTTCGCCCTGAACACCACCTTGAACATGATTAGCAAATACACTTACATTGCCATAAGGACCTTGTGGTGTCATTTGAAAAGCAATATGCCAGTTGTTGTTGGCAACTGGTGCATGAGCTCCATTTTTTAAACTGTAATGAACATCTTTTGTATAACCAGGTCCCATAACAACAGAATCTTGAACCCAGTTTTGAGCTTTGACTTGACTTGCAAGTGCCAATACACCAATCAATAGTAAATTTCTCACTCTCATAAATATTTCTTTAGAGTGCAAATTTACTATCGTTGCATAGTGTAAAAGATCAAGAAAAAAAGCTTTGACAAATAAATGACAAGGACAACTACCTTAGCTCAATAGTCCATTTTTCAACATGTATTCTGCAATTTGTACAGCATTTGTTGCAGCCCCTTTACGGAGGTTATCAGCAACAATCCAACAATTCATTGTATTAGGTCGTGAATCGTCTATTCTAATTCTTCCAACAAAAACCTCATCTTTCCCTGCTGCAAAAATTGGCATTGGATATTGCTGTGTTTTTGTATCATCAATCACTTTTATACCTAGTTGAGAAGACAAAATTTGACGAATTTCAACAATATCTATTGGTTGATTAAATTCAATGTTCAGACTTTCACTATGTCCACCCATAACAGGCACCCTAACTGCTGTAGCCGTTACTTTTATGTTGTTGTCTCCAATGATTTTATTGGTTTCTAAAATCATTTTCATCTCTTCTTTTGTGTATCCGTTTTCAACAAAAACATCAATTTGAGGAATCAAATTCATGTCAATCGGATAAGGATAAACCCCAAATCCTTTACCTCCTGACCGTTCATCCAAAAGTTCATCCACAGCTTTTTGTCCTGTTCCTGTTACCGACTGGTAAGTGCTAACAACTACCCTTTTAATATTGTATAGTTCATGCAATGGTTTCAAAACCATGACCATTTGAATGGTCGAACAATTAGGATTTGCAATAATATAATCTTCTTTTGTTAATACATGCCCATTAACCTCTGGTACGACCAATTTCTTAGTTACATCCATTCGCCATGCAGATGAATTATCAATAACCTTGCAACCCGCAGAGGCAAACAAAGGTGCTAACTCTAAAGAGGCGTTGCCTCCAGCTGAAAAAATTGCAAAATCTGGCTTCCTTGCAATAGCCTGTTCTGCCGAAACGACACTATACTTTTCATTATTATATGTAATTTGTTTGCCAATCGATTTTTCAGAAGCAACAGGAATAAGTTCTGAAACAGGGAAATTCCGCTCAGCTAAGAGTTGTAACATAGTCTGACCAACAAGCCCTGTAGCACCAACTAAAGCAACACGCATAATAGAATATTTTTCACAAAACTAATTTGAATTTGTCATTTTTAATTTTATTAAAATGAAGCTTAAAATTCTATTTGATATTTTGTAGTGTAACGAACAAATTGCTTTCGTAATTTTAAACAATGGAATCATCACACGTTAGACCGAATGACCATTTAAATCCTAATGAAAAGGAATATGAAAATAGTATCAGACCTCAATCAATAGATGATTTTTCGGGGCAACCTCAACTTATTGAGAACCTACATATTTTCATCAAAGCAGCGAATCTCCGTGGCGAACCACTTGACCATATTTTATTTCATGGACCTCCAGGTTTAGGTAAAACAACACTGTCTAGAATTGTTGCCAACGAATTAGGGGCTTCTATAAAAGAAACAAGTGGACCTGTAATTGAAAAACCAGCAGATTTAGCAGGTTTACTCACAAGCTTAGAGCCTAGAGATGTTCTTTTTATCGATGAAATTCATCGCCTGAGTAATGTAGTAGAAGAGTATTTGTATGCCGCTATGGAAGATTTTAAAATTGACATTATGATTGATAGTGGACCTGCGGCAAGATCTATCCAACTCAACATTAATCCATTCACATTAGTTGGAGCAACAACCCGTTCTGGATTACTAACAGCACCGCTACTAAGTCGCTTCGGGATAAAATCTAGATTGAATTATTACCCTAAAGAAGTCCTTCAAAAAATCATCCTTAGGTCAGGAGGATTGTTGCAAGTAAAAATAACTTCTGATGCAGCCATGGAAATTGCAGGCAGGAGCAGAGGAACGCCAAGAATAGCCAATGGACTATTGCGTAGAATGCGCGATTTTGCTCAAGTAATAGGCAATGGAATTATTGATAGAGCCATAGTTGATTATGGCTTAAGAGCATTGAATGTGGATGAAAAC
>CAZNVQ010000147.1:0-3730 GCA_964576425.1 uncultured Flavipsychrobacter sp.
CACAGAAATCATATGAGAGTTGTTAATGAAATTTTGATTGATGTTTCCGGCTCTATGGGAAAAACTCTAAAGTTTGGTGACAAAAGAAAAATAGATATTGCCAAAGAGATTATTATAGAAAAAATACTTCCGTTGTTGAATAATTCTGATTCTGTTGGCGTTCGTTTGTTTGGAGGAAAATGTGGCATTATAGGTCAATTAGAAATTATTCCAAACGCCGACATGGAAAAACTTCGCAACTTCATTTTGCATCATATTCCCGAACCACATGGAGAAACTCCTTTAGCATTGGCAATAAGAACGGCTGTTGATAGTTTAAGAAAAGAATTAGATGTCGATAGGAGAATTTATTGTGTGACAGATGGTGGAGAAACATGTGGTGGTGATATTTTTTCTGAAGCTGATTATGCGAGTAGAAATGACGTTAAATGTCGAATTGATTTTATTTCAATAGGTAAAATTGATTCTAAATCAAAAGAGCAATTTGCATACATAACAAAAGTCACAGGAGGCAAAAACATTAATATCGGGTCTAAAGGAACAAGTAAAGAAATATTAGCTAAGGAATTAGCGCAACTAAATGATTTCGGTGTTGACGAAATTGTAGATATCATTGATAATCAATTTGCAAAAAATAAAGAGGTTTTTAGGTTATACGATAACAAGTCAATTAGTGACTATCTGAATCGCAAGAATTTGCCTATTAATTATATTCCCGGTAAGGAAGTGATCTCTTGTCATAAACTACTAGTGATTGAATTTTACGACGATAATAAAGATTTGGAGAACCTCATTAACGGTTTGGAACATGTCGACAAATGTAAACACATGAATAAGGAAATTCTAATTTTAATGAACAAGTGGGATAATGATTATTACACTAAGTTTTTCGGTCCTTGGCATGAGAGATTTAAGGCAAAAGGGATTGTGAGATTTTGTATTAAACTTGATGGATTCAAATCTTATAAAGAATTTCAATAAGTATTCGGACATTAAACAGAGATCATCCTTTTCACAACTAAAAACTTAAAATTTTCAAATAAATTAGGTCATGAGTACAGACAATCCAATATTAAATAGTCCATACAATGAGCCCAAACTTCACTATGCAACAGATTTAGAAGGATCTTTGAATTATAATGATATTATAGATGGGCGCAGGATATTTTCTTCGGATATTCAAGTGATGCCGAACAAACAAGGTCCTCAATCTTCCATTTTTGATATCAATGATATGGCTGCTGAATACGGGACCCACATCATCAACCTTTGCAGAAAAGAAGTTGGACAATGGAGAGCAGCGAATTATCCAAACACAACAAGAGTTACCAAAGAACTTTTGACTTTTTGGTTTAACAATCCTGAAAGACTTGTAACCAAGAAACTTTTCTTTGCACAACAGGAAGCCGTTGAAACTGCTATTTGGATAAATGAAGTTGCCGATAAATCAAATGCTGGCCAACACATTTTAAACTTGCTACGAAACGGACAACAAACGGTTAGTGATAATGCAGCTGACCAACTTCCGAGAATTGCTTTTAAAATGGCGACTGGTTCGGGTAAGACCGTTGTAATGGCTTGTTTAATTTGCTACCATTATTTCAACAGACAAGAATACAGAAATGACACCCGATTTGCAGATTACTTTTTAATTGTTGCCCCAGGGGTTACAATTAAAAGCAGGTTAGGTGTTTTATTCGTTGATACGAAAAACAAAAATCCCAAAGACATTGAAGATTATTACCGTGTTCGTGGGCTAATTCCTGCTAATATGGAAAATCGTCTGGAAAATCTAAATGCCAGACTTGTTATTACCAATTACCACACATTTGAACCTAAAATTCTGCAAGGAAACAAACGCAGTCCTTTTGACGGAAAAGTTGATTTACAGGGCAAGAAAATTGACACAGGTAATAAAGAAGATTTTTCGCAAGTGGTGAAAAGAACACTAGGAAAATTCAAATCAGGAAGCAGAGTTTTAATTCTGAATGACGAAGCCCATCACTGCTATTTACCAAAATCAAAAAGTAAAACTACCGACAACGAGGAAGCAGATGAAAATGCAAGAGCAGCTGTATGGTTTAGTGGGCTGCGTGAAATATCGAAGAAGTTCAAATTGCAAGCAGTATATGATCTTTCAGCAACTCCTTATTATTTGACAGGTTCGGGTTATACACCTTACAGTTTATTTCCTTGGGTAGTTAGCGACTTTGGTTTGATTGAAGCGATTGAAAGCGGATTAGTAAAAATTCCTTTCTTGCCTGAAAGCGACAACACACAGGAATTGACAATGCCAGTGTTGCGTAATTTGTACGACCACGTGAAAGACGAATTGCCCAAAAAAGGACAACGTACTCAAAAGAAAGATGCAGCAGCCGAAGGCAACAAGTTTATTGAATTGCCTCCCCGACTTCCATCATTGGTAAAAGGTGCATTAGACCAATTTTACAATCACTATGTTGAGTATTACAACGGCATAAGAAAACACAAAGAAGAAAAAGCAAATATCTTTTCTGCTCCGCCAGTTTTTATTGCTGTTTGCAACAACACAGGAGTTTCAAAAGAAGTGTACAAATACATTGCAGGTTACGAGTATGTTGATGCTGATGGAAAAACAGTAACCGTTCAAGGTGCAAAAGACTTATTCAGCAATTACGACCCAGCAACAAATAAACCATTGAAACGACCGCCAACATTGCTCATTGACAGCGATGCATTGGAAAATGGCGAGCAAATCAATGACGACTTTAAAAAGATATTTGCTTCTGAAATTGAAGAATTTAAAAAAGACTATGCCCGAATGCACGGACAAGGCAGCATTGAGAAAATTTCGGATGCTGAAATTTTACGTGAAGTAGTAAACACTGTTGGACAACAAGGAAAATTAGGTTCACACATTCGTTGTGTTGTTTCGGTTTCTATGCTTACCGAAGGTTGGGATGCCAATACAGTAACTCACATTATGGGTTTACGTGCCTTTGGTTCGCAATTGCTTTGTGAACAAGTGGCAGGCAGAGCTTTGCGAAGAATGAATTACTTTTTGCAAGGCTACGACAAAGACGGAAACCCAACAGATGATAAACGCAAAATCGTAATTGAGAAATTTCCACCTGAATATGCTCACATCATTGGCGTTCCGTTTAAGATGTTTAAAGGTGGGAAAACCGAACCTCCGCCTCCACCAGTTGACTTAACGCATATTGCACCAATTCCTGCACGACAGGCAGAAATGGAAATTGATTTTCCAAATGTGGTGGGTTATCGAGTTGAAAATTTAGATGGTGAAATAAAACACGATTTCAGCAACATTGAAAACTATGAAATTGATGGTTCAAAGTTTCCAACAGAAACCATTATGACCAGTCCCATTTCTGCATCAGAAGAAAAATTGGAAGTAAAAGTGGTTTTGGAAAAACGTGACCAAGAATTAATTTTCTTAATCACAAAAGAACTCATCAAATATCATTTTAGCGATGAAGAAGGAAATCCACGTTTTCAAAAATTCAATAAGCTAAAAAGCATTGTGGAAGAATGGTACAACGAAAAAGTATTGTTGCTGAATATTACCGACCAACGATTTAAACGGCTGCTTTACTTTGAAGAACCAAAGAAAATTGTTGACCATATTGCCCGTGGCATTAATCCGCAAAACAATACCACCGAACATATTCGACCAGTGTTTAACTATTACAACAAGTTTAGCAGCACCAAATATGTAAATGGCAATACT
>CAZNVQ010000148.1:0-3597 GCA_964576425.1 uncultured Flavipsychrobacter sp.
GGTCAGGTCCAAATGCATTTAGCTCTTCAGTTCAAAACCCAACAATAAATAATGTAACCTCTTTAATGGCAGGATCATACTCCGTTACAACTACCGTTGCTGGTTGTGTTTCGACTCCCGCTACAACTTTAGTAGTAGTAAAACCATTACCAACTGCACCAACAACGGTCAATGATACCTTATGTCAATTTGCCACAACGGTGCCTTTAACTGCAAACGGACAGAATTTAACTTGGTACAATTCGCCATTCTCAACTTTTGGAACCAATACAGCACCGACTCCTTCATCTAACTCTGCAGGAACCACAACTTGGTATGTCTCTCAAACAGTCAATGGCTGTGAAGGTCCTAAAGCACCAATCAGCATAACTATAAAACCACAACCAGCGGCACCTTCTGCTTCAAGTCCAGTTATTTATTGCCAAGGGGAAACTGCAATTCCATTAACCGCTTCTGGGAATAATCTTAAATGGTATTTAGTTTCTGTTGGTGGCTTAGGCAACAGTGTTGCACCAACTCCTTCTACCACTACAGCTGGCAGCACAAACTATTACGTTAATCAGACAGTCAATGGATGTGAAAGCAACAGAACAACAATAACAGTAAATGTGTTTTCACAACCAGATACTCCTTTAGTTCAAAATCCAATTCAATTATGTGTTGGAGATGTCAATCCAGTCCTAACAGTTGGTGGCAATAATTTAAAATGGTATTTAACACAGACGGCAACAAACTACACAAACAACCAACCATCCATCAATACTAGTGTTGCCGGAACTCAAATCCTCTATGTTACACAAACAGCAGGGAATAATTGTGAGAGTGAAAAAGCCAAGGTTGTTGTTATTATCAACGAACAAGTTCAAGCTAAAGTTCAACTTTCAGAACAACTAATTTGCCAATATGACACGATCACTGTGAATAATATTTCTTCGAGCCCAAGCAATCCACCGACTTCAACTTATGTTTGGGATTTTGATGGTGGAACTGTAATCAGCGGAAGCGGTGAAGGTCCTATTAAAGTAAAATGGATGACTCCAGGTCACAAGACCATTAAAGTCAAAGTGACAAACTACAGTTGCGTAAAAAATGACGAAGACACCTTGTTCGCTAAAACTGCACCAATTGGAGAGTTTAGCATTAAACCACACGCTTGTATTGATGAAGTAATGTACTTGCAAGCTGCTTGGAATTCAACAAACAATGTATCTTATTTTTGGACTTTTGGTGGCGCATCTATTTTGAATGATGCACAAGGTGCAGGTGCGTATAAAATTAAATTCACTTCAATAGGACAAAAAGTAATTAGTCTTTATGCAACCCTAAATGGTTGTCGTTCTAAACCTTTTTATGACACCATAATCATTCACAACAATCCAATTTCGAAAATTAGTGCAGTTGTTCAAAATAAAATTTGCAAAGGCGATTCCATCCTATTCAGTTTCGATGGTGTTGAAAACAGCAACCATAATTATTTTTGGACCCCTGTTCAATTTTTTAAATTCAACGGACAACCTTCAGTTGTGGGAACAGTGAAAGCAAAAGATTGGATCAAGCTTTCTGTTGTAGATGAATATGGTTGTGTTGGCAAAGACAGTTTGTTCATCAATGCTGAAAACTGTTGTGATATTGCTCTTCCTGATGCATTCACCCCAAACAACGATGGTAGAAATGATGTGTTCAGAATCATTTCAAAAGGAACACAGTCCATTTCAACATTCAGAATCGTCAACCGTTGGGGTCAAACTGTGTTTGAAACAGCAAACAGCCATATTGGTTGGGATGGCACTTCGAATGGCGTCCCTCAAGATATTGGAACCTATTATTACTACCTCAAATTCGAATGCAACAACGATGAAACAATTGAAAAAAGAGGTGAAGTAACTTTAATAAGATAAAAAAAAAGCTCAGATAAAAGATGAGTATCAGACAAGAGATTAGTGCCATTTTAGAAAATAGAATAATGATCATTGATGGTGCAATGGGCACCATGATTCAAAAACACCAATTACAAGAAGAAGACTATAGAGGCGAAAGATTTAAAGATTGGCATTCAGACCTTAAAGGAAACAATGACCTTTTGTGCTTGACCCAACCGCAAATTATTCAATCCATTCATCGAGCTTATCTTGATGCGGGCGCTGATTTTATTGAAACCAATACCTTCAATGCACAAAAAGTTTCATTGGCAGATTATCAAATGGAACACCTTGCTTTTGAAATTAATTTTGAAGCAGCCCGACTCGCCAAAAGCGCAGTGGAAGCCTATTTAAGAGACCATCAAGGTCAAAAGAAATATGTGGCTGGCGCCATTAGACCCATGAATAAAACCTTGTCGATGTCGCCTGACGTTAATCAACCTGGTTTTCGCTCCATTTATTTTGATGAGGTTGTATCTGCTTATTTGGAACAAATAGACGGCTTGGTAAAAGGCGGTGCTGATGTGCTTTTGATTGAAACCATCTTCGATACGCTCAATGCCAAAGCAGCCATCTTTGCTATCAATCAGTATTTCAGAGCCAACGATTTAGACTTGCCTGTGATGATTTCAGGGACTATAACAGACGCATCAGGCAGAACTTTAAGCGGACAAACGCTTGAGGCTTTTTTAATTTCTGTAAGTCATGCCAATCCAATTTCAATTGGCTTAAATTGTGCCTTAGGTGCAGATCAAATGCGCCCTTATATCGAAGAATTATCAAACTCTTATCCTCATTTCGTCAGTTGTTACCCAAACGCAGGCCTTCCTAATGTACTTGGACAATATGACGAAACGCCAGAGAAAATGGCTAAAACTATATCAGAATTTGCAAAAGAAGGTTGGATTAATCTTGTTGGTGGCTGCTGCGGCACAACACCTGAACATATTAAGGCAATTGCAGAGCAAGTGAAATTAATTCCTCCTAGGGGAAAAACAACTTTTAATTATTACACTTTATAACATTGTTAATTTTAGATTTAAAAAAAATCATATTAAAACCTGCTATAAATTTAATTTATTTATCTACAATATATGATACACATATGTAATTTAATAAATAAACTTACAAAACCTTTTCACTTTAGCATCCAAACAAATTGAGTTTAATCATTGGCTCTTGGGAGTCCTCTGAATATTAATTTTACATAGGCAGATTGCATAAAATAACAATAGCAAGTTAATATTACTATATAAAATCTGGATTTTTGTTAATTAGGATTGCAATGTAAAAATGAAAATAATTGTTTCAAATATTTACCGTTAGGCGATGATTTACAAGTCGTTAATGCTGCAAGGCATAACCTAATTATATTTAATATATATTTAAGTTAATTTTTTTAAATAGGGATTATTATGGTGCAAGTCTAAATTTTTCCCAAGAAGCACCTTTCCTTTGAAACACAATTCTATCATGCATTCTACTGCTTCGTCCTTGCCAAAATTCAATTGTGTTTGGAGTTACTCGATAACCTCCCCAATGAGCAGGTCTGGGAATTGACTTTTTATTAAATTGGAGCTTATATCTTTGGAAATTTTCATCTAATAAAGCTCTCTCTGAAATAATTTGACTTTGCGGAGATGACCAAGCACCTAACTTACTAGCTTCTGGTCGGGAG
>CAZNVQ010000149.1:0-3556 GCA_964576425.1 uncultured Flavipsychrobacter sp.
TGTCTCTTAGTGACTTAAGGTCTTCTTTAGTTAACTTTTGTTGTGCTGTGACTTGTAAACAAACAATTGACACAAAAATAAAAATTACACTTTTCATAATCTGTATTTGGGGTAAAGATATTATTCTACACCGATTTTTAAAAACTGATGAAACAGAATCATTTAGAAAAATAACATTGCAATAAACGATATGTTTAAAACTGACCAAAATTAGTAACCATCATAGCATAATAATATTATTTTTGCACTCTATTTTTTTAACTAAAGAATTTTCTCATGCAGGAATTTGGTAAGAAAAACCCATCAGCAGATTTACCTGCTTTGGGTCTAAATGTAGCCATCGCTCATTGGAATTTAGCTCCAGAAGAGTTGGTAAAAAAGACTATTGAACTTGGTCAAGGTGAATTGAATGACACTGGCGCTCTTTGCGTTAGCACTGGAAAATTCACAGGTCGTTCACCAAAAGACAAATTCACCGTAAAAGATGCCATCACTGAAAACAGTGTGAGTTGGGGAGAACCAAATTTCCCAATGTCTCCTGATGATTTTGATGGTTTGTACAACGAAGTGTGTGCTTATTTAAATGGAAAAGAAGTTTGGGTTCGTGATGCTTATGCTTGTGCTGATCCTAAATTTCGTTTGAATATCCGTATAGTTAACGAAGCTCCTTGGGCTAATTTGTTCTGCAATGATTTATTCCTTCGTCCAACGGCTTCAGAAATTGAAACTCAAAATCCAGATTGGCTTATTTTACAAGCCCCTGGCTACATAGCAACTCCTGGCAAATTTGGCACTCGTGCTGATGGTAAGGGTAATTTTACTGCAGTAAACTTCACTCGCCGTATCATATTAATTGGTGGTTCAGCTTACACAGGTGAAATGAAAAAAGGCATTTTCGGTGTGTTGAATTTTGTGTTACCTCACGAACACAAAGTATTGAGCATGCACTGTTCTGCAAACGAGGGTAAAGACGGTGATGTTGCTTTGTTCTTCGGTCTTTCTGGAACTGGTAAAACAACACTTTCAGCTGACCCTAATCGTGCCCTGATTGGTGATGACGAACACGGTTGGGCAAACGGTTCTGTGTTTAATTTCGAAGGCGGTTGTTATGCAAAAGTAATTGACCTTTCAGCTGAAAAAGAACCACAAATCTACGCAGCCATCAAGCCAAATGCTTTGCTTGAAAACATAGTATTCCATGCAGGTTCAAAATCAGTTGATTATGCCGATGGAAGCATAACAGAAAATACACGTGCTGCTTATCCAATCCATCACATTCCAAATGCAAAAGAACCTTCTTACGGAGGTGATCCAAAAAATATCTTTTTCTTGACTTGTGATGCTTTTGGCATTCTTCCTCCTATCTCGAAGTTGACTAAGGCTCAAGCTATGTATCATTTTATTTCTGGCTATACAGCAAAAGTTGCAGGTACAGAAGTTGGAGTTACAGAACCACAAACAACTTTCTCTGCTTGTTTCGGTCGTGTTTTCCTTCCATTACACCCAACAAAATATGCTGAACTTTTAGGTAAAAAACTAGAAGAGCACAGCGATGTAAATGTTTGGTTGATCAATACAGGTTGGAGCGGTGGCGCTTATGGTACAGGAAGTCGTATGAGTTTGAAATATACTCGCGCTATGATTACTGCAGCTATGAACGGAGAATTGAACAATGTTGAATACAAAGCACACGAAGTATTTGGTGTTCTTGTTCCTCAATCTTGTCCTAATGCACCTGCTGAAATCTTAAACCCTCGTGATACATGGGCTGATAAAGTTGCTTATGACACAAAAGCTAATGAATTAGCTGGTTTGTTCGTTAAGAACTTTGCTAAATATGCAGATCAAGCTAATGAAGAAATTCGTAGTGCTGCACCAAAAGTGAAATAATAATTTTTCTAAAATAAAAACGGCATTTCAGTTTTGAAATGCCGTTTTTTTATGTTTATTACTTTTCAAATAAAAATGGCTACCTCTTGAAACGATAGCCATTTTCTATATTGTCTTTAACGATTAAGCAAATGGCATTTTTGCCACCTCAGCTTTTACTGCCTTGTCTCTAATCATAACAAAAACCTCTGTGCCTTCTTTAGCTGCATCTTTTCTTAAATAGCACATACCTACTGCTTTTCCTAGGCTTGGTGCTTGCGTTCCAGAGGTAACATATCCAATTTCTTCACCTGCAGCATTTTGGATTTTATAATGATGTCTTGGAATTCCTTTGTCCACCATTTCTATGCCAACCAATTTTCTTGAAACACCTTCAGTTTTTTGTGCTTCAAGAATTGATTTTGCAGTAAAATCTTTAGTGAATTTGGTAATCCATCCCAAACCAGCTTCTAATGGAGAAGTAGTATCATCAATATCATTTCCATAAAGACAATAACCCATTTCAAGACGAAGCGTATCACGCGCTCCAAGTCCAATTGGTTTCATGCCAGAAGGCGCACCAACTCTGAAAATTTCATTCCAAATTTTTTCAGCATTGTCTCCTTTATTTTCAAAGTAAATCTCAACACCTCCGGAACCCGTATAGCCTGTTGCACTTACAATCACATCTTCAACACCTGCAAAAGTGCCTTTAACAAAAGTGTAGTATTTCAAATTAACTAAATCCATATCAGTAAGCTGCTGCATGTATTGTACAGCCTTTGGACCTTGAACAGCCAATAATCCAATATTGTCTGAAATATTCTCCATGTCAACGCCATCAGTATTAAATTGAACAATCCAATTCCAATCTTTTTCAATGTTAGAGGCATTTACGACTAACATATATTCTTCGTTTTCCTTGATGCAATAAACAATGAGGTCATCAACAATTCCTCCTTCCCTGTTAGGCAAACAAGAATATTGCGCTTTGCCAGCCGTTAATTTACTAGCATCATTACTCGTTACTTTTTGAATTAAATCCAAAGCCTTTGGTCCACGCAAAATGAATTCACCCATGTGACTAACATCAAAAACACCAGCATTTTGACGAACAGTTTGATGCTCATCGTTAATTCCAGAATAGGAAATTGGCATATTATAGCCAGCAAATTCAGCCATCTTAGCACCAAGTGCAATGTGCTGTTGTGTAAAAGGTGTATTTTTCATTTGTTGAAATTTTAGAATTTATTTTTCAAAAAGTAAGCAAATTTAAGATTTGAATTGCAGGATTCAAGATAATATTAAACCACCATCCAAATCACATTTATTCAAATATATTTTATTGCAGAAAATTTACATTTGAATCTATATTTTAGTGATGTCATTATGAATTTTACTCAAAACATAAAGTCATCCAATATCAACTTTTGGGACGAAGCCCCAATGATAAAATTGTTGTTGCCATTGGTTCTTATTGTTACGCTGAAAGAATTTCAATTGATACCAACATTTCAGTTAAAGTGGCTCTTGATTGGTCTTTTGGGTGCATGCTCGTTGTTCGCTCTGAATAATTCAATTAACAAAAATGGCTTTTTAAAACATTCTTTTACTTCAATTTTAATTCCTCTGCAAATACTAATTATTGGCATTATTTCATACCAACAAAACGACATAACGAACCATC
>CAZNVQ010000150.1:0-1274 GCA_964576425.1 uncultured Flavipsychrobacter sp.
TGCATCGGACAACTCGTTGGTTGCATCGGACAACTCGTTGGTTACATCGGACAACCCGTTGGTGGCATCGGACAACCCGTTGGTTGCATCGGTTGACTTGTTGGTTACATCGGTTGAATTGTTGGTGGCATCGATTCTAAATAAGGAAAACTGTAAAAACCATTTAAGCGCAAATGATTTTTTCAAATGGGATAAACAACATCAAATAAGAGGTCCCCCGCTATTTAAAACCACTATAAATTTTCCAACAATAAAAAATTAAAATTATTAAAATTATAAATCATAAACATATGAATATAAGATTACATTTAGACAGAAAAAACGCAGGTGATTTGGTTTTATTTGCAAAAAACATCAGCAAAAACCTAGCGCAAAACAAGGCGCAATTCCCCAATTTGCCGGTAAGCTTAACCGATTTTGATGCTGCCATCAACGAATTGGAAGCAGCACATATCGCAACATTTGGCGGTGGCTATGCCAACACCCAAATCCGTGACAACAAGCGAAAAGTGGTTACCGACCACATTAATAAACTCGGATTGTATGTAAGCTTGGTCAGCAATGGCGATGCTACCATCATTTTTAAAGCAGGCATGACACCAAGAAGTCAGCGCAGTTTACGTTCGCTTGATGTTGCCACACCTATCCAACTGTCAGCAATGAGCATAGTTGCCGGTGAGGTTGAGCTAAAATGGAACAAAATCAACAATGCTCGCAATTATGTGGTGATGCTAACCCAAGACCCTTCTGCTACAAATTGGATTCAGGTAGGCTTCAGTAGTTTCAATAAAATGAAAACCAAGTCCTTGGTGAAAGGAACGGAATACTGGTTTAAAGTAGCCGCAATTGGTAAAGAGGGCAGCCAAAGCCCTTGGAGCAATCCTGTTTCGGTGATTGTTCAGTAGTTCATTCAAACAACAGGGGTGCTGCAATGGCACCCCTTTGTTTTATAAATAGAAAAGGTATTAACTATCGTTTCAATAATTTAAATGCTATGTTTCTACCCTGTCCTTGCATGATTGCCAAGTTAATCCAAGCAAGGGCAAATTGTTCTAGCAAAACTACTTTACTAGAATTTCCAAAATCTACGCAAGTCGCAAAACCACAATCGAGCGCTAATTGATGCGCCACCGACTTAGCAACCGCACTATCACCCGCCATAAACATATCAATAGCTTGTTGGTCGTATTGAGGATCGAGCATATTTTCAAATCCAGTGGTATTGAAACATTTGACCACTTCTGCATTTGTTTTGTCGGTCAACAAATGAAAAA
>CAZNVQ010000150.1:1284-3514 GCA_964576425.1 uncultured Flavipsychrobacter sp.
TTCATGATGGCATTGGTGGCATCAATAATCACTTTGCCAGTCCAATCCACAACCTGAGACACAACAGAATCAATTGCTGTGGGCGGCGTTGCAACTAAAACAACGTCAGCTTGTTGAACAGCACTGCTGACAGAGGTAAATCTGTCCTCTCCTATTTTAGAGGCAAGAGTTCTATTTTTTTCGCTTAAAGGAAATTGGGCACCAATCAATACAAGGTGACCTGCTTTAACCCATTGTTGTGCCAATGCACCACCAACATTACCAGAACCAATTATTGCTATTTTCATGATTTAATATTTAAAATTCATACCTTAAAAATCCACCAAAATTTTGGGTTGAAGAAAAATTATTTCTACCCAATTGAGCCAAGTCTATGCCCGCGCCAAATTGAAAAGCGCTTAATTTTATTCCTAATCTAAAACGTTGGGTAAACGAATAATTCTTTTTTCCTGAGGTAGGAAAAGCATTCACCAATTCGAATTGTGAAAACAAATGCAACCTACTAGTAAGCTTTGGGGTGAATCTACCCAAAAGAAAAAAGTCAAGGTTAGGCTCTTTTATAGTTTTAGCAACCATCCAACTAAAAATGATGAAGTCCTTTTTGATTGTCGCAAATTGAAATCCTAATTTGGAATAAACACCTTTGTTCAATACACTTAGAACTGCAACAGGTGCAAATCCTTTCATTTTTTGGTGGTTATAACTTATGGCTTCCGTAAAGCCAAACTGAGGCAAGTTGGTGGTTTCTGTCATGGCATAATCCATGCTTGCACGGTTTCGGTTGAAAAACAAAAATCTAGTGTTTTGTTCTTCTTGGTTTTTGAAATATTTGAAAAACATGATATCCACTGTAGCCTTTTGATTACCAACAAAAACCTCAACAGGAATTTGAGCAAAGAGGTTGGCGCATGAAAGTAAAGTTGTGATGACAACTAGGAAAATTTTGAACTTATTTTTCACTATTTTATTTGATTAAGAATATTCAAAAATGCTTGTGGTTGAACGACAAACGGTAAATGCGAAGTTTCCATTTCAAAAACCTTCTTTATGTTTCCATTTGCTTTAATCATTTTTTGTTGCAAAGCATGAGGAACAGCATTATCGTTTTTGGTGCTGATGTAATATTTAGGCACTTTGCTGAAGTTGGCTCCTAATTTCACCACATCATTAAATCCTTTAGTTGGTTCGGCTCTATGGTATTTTTTAAGCATCTCTTTCATGCTTTCAGAACAATCCGCACAAACAACAGTAGGGATTGCTTCTTTCTTAACCGAAATCAAAGAATAATCTTGATTAAATTCAAAAACATCAATTGGTTTGTTTCCATAAAATGCTGTGTTGATGGATTGCAAACTCTCTCCATTTTTAGGTAAATAAGCGGAAACATAAATTAGCTTATCTATTTGATTGGGTAGATTTTCAGCAACTTGACTAATAATCGCACCTGCCATTGAATGACCAACTAATATCACTTTTCCTTTTTGATTATTGACCGCATTTGTTACTACTTTTACATAGTCATTTAAACCAACGCCTGCGCCATAAGTGTTGTCAGCGCCATGAGCAGGAAGATTGACCACAACCACGTTTGCTTTTTGAGCTAAATCGTTACGAATCATTCCCCATGCACTTTCGTCAGCCCAAGCACCATGAACCAACACATAAGTTGGATATCGATTTTTGTCTTTTTCCAAAGCTTCTACCACGAGTTCAGCCGCTTTTGCGCCAGAGTTTTGTTGTTGCCCTGTAATTAAGTTCCCATCTTTAATGGCATGAGCATCAAACATATGGGCTACTTCAAATTTTGAATGAGGCATTTTTCTAGCTTCATCCTCAATTCTAAAGGGTTGAATTTTCATCCCAACATAGGCATCAGCATAGTTTTCTTCACTGTTTGCAAAACCTGTCCATCTTTTACCTTCAACAATATATTTTCCATTGGGAAGTTTGGCATCTAAAAGCACACAAGTTCCATGACAAATTGCAGCAGTAGGTTTTCCTGTTTGGAAAAACTCCGATACAAACTTTGAAATTTCT
Organism: uncultured Flavipsychrobacter sp.; assembly: GCA_964576425.1. Lineage (GTDB taxonomy): Bacteria > Bacteroidota > Bacteroidia > Chitinophagales > Chitinophagaceae > JAFIGV01. Next base: position 3,322 of record CAZNVQ010000150.1, read on the forward strand.
TGATTTTTATACATGGTGTACATAGGACCTTGACCACCACAAATAAAAATTGCTTTGTAGTCATTAGGATTTATCGATGAGAGCTTTAATGTGTTTTGGGTTAAAGCCATTTTAGCAGCATCTTTTTTAAAGCCTAATGAAATGTAATCGAAAGCAGCATATTTACTTTGGTCTTCCGGGTCGCTGAAACCAT
>CAZNVQ010000151.1:0-3486 GCA_964576425.1 uncultured Flavipsychrobacter sp.
TTTGAATAGACTCAATACTTAATGGATTATTGCTCAGTAACGATAAAATATCTATTGAGCATCCCTTCCAATCTCTATTTTTTTTATGCAAACAATTGGCGCAATGTCCACAATTTGATGTTGCTTTTTCACCAAAATATTGAAGAATAAATTGCTCGCTACAATGTGTGCTAGTCATCAAAGAAATCATGGCATGAATGCGTTGTTGATGCTTTGCTCGAAGTCGTTGAATTCTTTGCATGTCAATCAACAAATGTTGGCTTTCGGTTCTTCTATGTTGAAATAAAATATGGGCGCCCTCTTTAGCAGGTGTGAATTGTAACACTTCCATTTGATTCAATTGCATCAATGCTTTCACCACAGTGTCTTGTGGCATTTTAAGATGTTTAGCCAAAGCTGGCAAACTGATTTTTGTTGGATGATTAAATAGAAGAGCATACATTCTTAATAAAGTTGTTATCACTAAACCTAGCTGTGGAAACTGAACTACAATTTGGTCTATTGCATATCTGTCAATTGTGATTTCAATAGTTGGTGGTAAAAAAACAGATTCAGAAATGCTCCAAAGTCCTTCTTGTTCCAAAAGTCGAAGTGCAGGAACAGTTGCTACTGCATTAAGTTGAAAACGCTCACAAAACGCACTCAAATCAAAAGGAAAATATCGGTTGGGTTCAGCACCAATAGGCAATTGTAGGTATTCACAAATATGTTGATAAACCTGTTGTAAAAAAGCTTTTTCTGGAAATTGAATGGCTGTGCTTTCTTCCAATCTTTTGATGTCTTTTTTGTTGAACAAACAAATAGCATAAGAAAGTTGACCGTCTCTTCCTGCTCTTCCTGCTTCTTGGTAATAAGCTTCTGGATGTTCTGGCGGGTCATAGTGGACCACTAATCTAACATCTGCTTTGTCGATGCCCATTCCGAATGCGGTGGTAGCAACAATGATGTTACATTCGTTTTGCATCCAAGCTTCTTGTGCAATCTGGCGCATTTCCTTTTTCATTCCAGCATGATAATAAACTGCTTTCAAGCCCGTTTGCAATAAAGATTGGCACAAGATTTCTGTTTGTTTTCTACTTCTGCAATACACAATACTGCAACCTTTGACTCGTTGAATCCAATCTAATAATTCACCAATTTTATTATCTGTATATGAAAATGTGTATCTCAGATTTGGGCGACTGAAACTTTGTTTTACAACAATAGGGTGATATTGTTTCAATTGTTGTTGAATGTCAAGCTGCACATCATTAGTTGCTGATGCAGTCAGTGCTAAAATAGGCACTTTGGGAAAGTAATATTTCAGCGTTGCAATCTTCAAATAATCGGGTCTGAAATCATACCCCCATTGCGAAATACAATGCGCTTCGTCCACAGCAATCAAACTTATGGGTAAGTCTTCAATATAGGCTTTGAATAATGGACTTTGTAATCGTTCGGGAGACACATAGAGTAATTTATATTGTTCTTTGCTTGCACTAAGCAACACATCTTCTACTTCCTCATTGCTCATGCCCGCAAACAATACAGCAGCAGAAATTCCTAAACTATGCAATCTATTGACTTGGTCTTGCATCAACGAAATAAGTGGTGAAACAACCAAACAAAGTCCCTCATTTAGCATTGCTGGAATCTGGTAGCACAAAGACTTTCCGCCTCCTGTGGGCATTAGAGCCAAGCAATCTTTTCCATTCAAAATATGTTCAATAATCTCTCGCTGCCTCCCTCGAAAGGCATCATAACCCCAATACTTTTTTAGAATGATTTCGGGCTGAGACAATTTAGAATTTTATATGTTGATTAACCGTAAATTTTTTCAACAAATACAGGCTTCAAACCGTAATTCCATAAATGTGTTTTGATTTCAGGTCGTTGTGCCAATTCACTCAAACCATCTGTAAATATCCAACTGCATTCATTGAAACGACTAACTTGATGTGGCATAAATAGAGCTGAAATGCCCAATTGCTGTGGGTTGATGCCAAGCACTAAAACATATTTAGGCTGAATTAATGTTCGAATTTGATGCCATGAACACAACTCATCTTCTTTCATTTGATGGATATAACAATCTGTAAGTTCAAGTTTACACGCTTGAATCATTTTGGTAAGTTGTATTTGGTCTGCACTATTGGGTTCAAAAGGTAAACTGAAAATGAGCACTTGTTTGGGGCTAGGGTCTTTTAACTGCGGTAGCTGCCAAAATTGATCCCAAAATTCAGTAACAATAGGCGTATTTATTATTTCAGGAATATCTTCCATGTGTAATGATTTTACATTAAAACTGAGGCTTCAGTTATTTTTTGTTTCTTTGCGAAAATAAATCAATTGTTTACATAATAGTTCACATTATGAGTGTTTCTACTTTTGATGTTCAAATCAAAAAAGTTAGTCAAAGCCGAACAAACCAACTAGACAAGGAAAACATACAATTTGGTAAATTATATGCTGACCATATGCTTGTTGCTCACTATGAAAATGGTGCTTGGGGACAGCCGGAAATTATTCCTTTCAACAACCTGAAATTGAGTCCTGCAACCACTTTCATTCACTATGGTCAATCCATTTTTGAAGGAGTAAAAGCATATAAAGACCCACAAGAAAATCCAATCATTTTCCGACCAGAAGACAATTGGAAACGCCTTAATCGCTCAGCCAATAGAATGGCAATGCCCGATGTCCCTAAAGAAATTTTCATTGATGGAATGCGTGCATTGGTTGATTTAGACAAAGATTGGATTCCAACAGCTGAAGGCACTTCATTGTACATTCGTCCTTTCTTGTTTGCAACAGATGAATTTATTGGCGTCAAACCTGCCGAAAAATTCACTTTCATGATTATTACAAGCCCTGCAGGACCTTATTATGCTAAGCCTGTAAATATATTTGTTCAGGATCAATATGTTCGGGCTTTTCCAGGTGGAATTGGTTTCACAAAGGCTGCGGGCAACTACGGTGCAAGTATGTATCCAACCATGAAAATTCGTGAAATGGGCTACGACCAAATTTTATGGACAGATGGCTACGAACATAAATATGTTCAAGAAATTGGAACGATGAACGTATTTTTTGTGATTGGTGACAAAGCTATTACACCCAACACCGGCGAAACCATTTTAGAAGGCGTAACTCGTGATAGTGTTATTACCTTGTTGCGTGAAATAGGAATTGCAGTGGAAGAACGTCCGATAAGTATTGATGAAATTGTGCAAGCTTACAAAGATGGACAATTAAAAGAAGCTTTTGGCACAGGAACAGCCGCATCAATTGCACCAATCGCTGAATTGACATATAAGGAAAATCATATTGTTTTACCTCCTGTTGAAGATTGGGCAATGACCAATTGGTTGAAAACAGAATTGAGCGACTTGCGCTACGGCAGAAAGCCCGATACGCACGGCTGGATTTTACATGTATAAGATAACATAATCAATAAATACAAAATGGGCTGACTCGTTGGAGGCAGCCCATTTTTGTTTTGTGAAC
>CAZNVQ010000152.1:0-3434 GCA_964576425.1 uncultured Flavipsychrobacter sp.
TCATAAATCAAAACAAAGCCAATACTTTATTAGAAATTGATGGAGGTGTTACACTCGAAAATGCTTCAACAATAATCGATGCCGGTGCTGATGTTCTTGTTGCTGGCAATACTGTTTTTTCAACCGTTTCACCTTCTGAAACAATAAGTCAATTAAAGCGTATTGGAAAATAAATATTCGACATTTCCGTTCAACATAATTATGCAATTTTCCCTAAAAGGATTTTTCAGCCTATTCCTCTTGCTTTATACATTCCAAGTTTATGCACAAGAAGCTATAATTTTTGGTAAGGTTAAAGACATAGATGGCAAAGGAATTGAATTGGTTACTATTGCAGTCATCGGAACAGCAAATGGTACTATTTCTAAAGCAGATGGAAGTTATCAACTTACGTTACAAGCTAATAAAAGACAAGTTGTCATCTTTAAAAGTCTCAGTCATGTTGAACGAAAAGAAATAGTTTTTCTTGAAGCCAACCAGAAAAAACAAATTGATGTGAATTTACTCAACAATACAAACACGATTGAAGAGTTTATCAAAAGGGATAATAAAAATAGAAGAGAGGCAGGAGGCATTCAAATTGAGGTTAAAAAAGCGAATCAATTGCCAAGTACAATTGGTGGCATTGAAGGTTTACTAAAAACTTTTGTTGGAACTAATAACGAACTCACTTCACAATACAATGTGAGAGGTGGTAATTATGATGAAAATCTGATTTACGTGAATGATTTTGAGATATATAGACCGTTTCTGACACGCTCAGGACAACAAGAAGGACTCAGTTTCGTGAATGCAGATTTAGTCTCCACTGTCAATTTTTCTGTTGGTGGTTTTCAGGCAAAATATGGCGACAAAATGAGCAGTGTTTTGGATGTGAATTATATTAAGCCTACAGAAACAAGCGGAGGAGTAATGATAAGTTTACTCGGTGCAAACGCTCATTTAGAAGGTGTTTCAAAAAATAGAAAAGGTACTTATCTTATTGGTTTCAGGCAAAAAAGCAATCAATATTTACTTCAAGCACAACCAACAAAAGGTGTTTATAATCCATCGTTCACAGACATTCAAGGATTGTATAATTACAAGTGGAATGATAAATGGGAAATGGAATTAATTGGCAATTATGCACGAAATAGATTCAACTTTATTCCCGAAGAAATGACGTCAAGTTTTGGTGTAATTAATCAAGCTTTTCAATTAAGAGTATTTTACGAAGGGAGTGAAATTGATCAATTTGATTCTAGGTTTGGAGGATTTTCTACAACTTGGAGACCTAATGAAAAATGGAAACTGAAACTTCTAACTTCCACCTTTCAAACCAATGAAAAAGAAACCTACGACATAGGCGGAGAATACCTTTTAGGAGAATTGGAAACGGATTTAGGGAAAACAAATTTTGGGCAAATCAAAACTTTTCTAGGAACAGGAATAATTCAGACATATGCTAGAAACTATCTAAAGGTTAATGTCAACAACATTGCACATAGAGGATCTTATCAAACTAAAAAACATTTTATTCAATGGGGAATTGATGCTAATTTCAATTCCATTGCAGATAAATTATACGAATGGGAAAGAAGAGATTCTGCTGGGTTTACCCAACCTTACAATCCTGACCAACTCAACATGATGCGGTTATATCGTTCGTCTGCAAACTTTGACTACAGCAAGTTTTCAGGATTTATACAAAATAATTTCAAATGGAACGATTCAATAGACTTGACCTTTTCAGCAGGCTTAAGAATGAATTATAATACACTTAATCAAGAGCTTATTATCAGCCCAAGAATTCAATCTGCCTACAAACCTAAATGGGAAAAAGACATTGTTTTCAAAGCTTCAATTGGCATGTATGCACAGCCTCCATTTTACAGAGAAATGCGCGATTTGGATGGTGTAGTAAACAAACAACTCAAGGCTCAAAAATCTATGCATTTTGTTTTTGGTACCGATCAAAATTTTCAGCTTTATCGCAGACCATTTAAATTAACTACTGAATTTTATTATAAAAACTTATGGGACATTGTGCCTTACGAATATGACAATGTTCGTATTCGCTATTTTGGTCAAAATAGTGCTATTGGCTATGCCTATGGTGGAGAAGTTCGCCTTTATGGCGATTTGGTCAAAGGTGCGACTTCATGGATTAGTGTTGGCATGATGAAAACAGCTGAGGATGTTACAAATGATAAAATTACACTTAAAGACAAACAAGGTGTTGACAGTGCAACAATTTTCCCAGGCTATATTCCTCGTCCAACTGACCAACGATTTATGCTTGGAATGTATTTTGAAGATTATTTACCCAACAATAAAAATTTCAAGACCCACTTGAATGTAATGTACGCCACAGGGCTTCCGTTCGGTCCTCCAGACAAGCAAAGATATGGCGATACACTTCGATTGCCTGATTATAAAAGAGTTGATATCGGTTTCTCTGCGTTGTTACTTGACGGTGCTAATAAAGAGCTGCCTTATCATGCTTTTTACAAAGGTTTACAATCAATATGGTTAAGTCTCGAAGTATTCAATTTATTGGGTATCCAAAACACCTTGTCTTATTCTTGGATTCAAGACCAAACGACAGGTAAAACATTTGCTGTACCAAACAGATTGACTTCAAGATTAATTAACGTCAAACTTGTGGTCAACTTCTAAGCCTAATTGAAAGATTATAAAATAAATATTCTGAGAAAAAGAGTTTATTTTTTTGGTAGAAAAAAAGGGATGCTTATCTTTGCATCCCGTTCGAAAGAACACTAAGGTTGATCTCGTAGCTCAGTTGGTAGAGCAATACACTTTTAATGTATGGGCCTTGGGTTCGAGTCCCAACGGGATCACAGAAAAGCCTCGTAACTCGTTGATTATCAACGAGTTACATTTTTTTTAGGGCATCGGGGTAAACATTTATCCAACTTTCTACAGTTTTCACAATTTCTAATTTCAATTACTACCAAATCTTTATTTTTTTAAACCTTTCTTATTTATAGGCTATCCTAGACTTTTTGAGGGACGAATAATTGGTTTTCCTCAAACTCAGAAATTAATTGATAAAGAAAAGATACTTTGTGGTGGCACGCTTCAATGTTATGAATTTGCATTTCAATATGGCGTGAGCCTAAACGTTGCTGGAGGGACACATCATGATTTTGCAGACAGAGGAGAGGGCTTTTGCCTACTTAATGACTTTGCAATTGCTGCAAATTATTTATTAGCCCATCGGAAAGCATCAAAGATTTTAATAATTGATTTAGATGTATATTAGGGAAATGGTACTGCATCAATATTCAAAAACCATTCTTCTGTTTTCATATTTAGCATGCATGGTGCTAATAATTATCCTTTTAGGGAAAAACAGAGTAGTCTATTTAGTCGTCCTTCAAAAAGTCACTTTTAGTTTTTGGGCAAAATACTTCCAATAAACAACTGATAAA
>CAZNVQ010000153.1:0-1020 GCA_964576425.1 uncultured Flavipsychrobacter sp.
ATATAATGATATTGTTGAATTAATGATGGATACTTTGCCAGATGAGGCATTACCTTTTTTCAAAGACTGGCTAATTGACAACGTCCAGTTTATCAAAATTGTTGCTCAAACTGAGCAAGATGCACATAAGATCTTCGTTTCAATGAATGATAGAGGATTAAGTTTAACTGCGACAGAAATGCTAAAAGGGTATTTGCTTTCTGAAATTGTTGACAATGATGAAAGGCAAAAAGCAAATGAACTTTGGAAAACACAAATGCTTGAACTAAAAGCTCTTGGTAAGGAACAAGAAAGTGATTGCATTAAAACATGGATTAGGGCTCAATATGGTGAATCAATAAGAGAGCGAAAGCGAAATGCAACACCAGGAGATTTTGACATTATCGGTACGGCATTTCATAAGTGGCTGAGGGAGAATTGTAATAACATAGGTTTGAAAAAATCGAATGATTATAACGATTTCGTTCAAAAAGAATTTATTTTATTTTCAACCACATATATCAGGATTGCTGAGTATTCAACAAAGCTAACAGAAGGCTTTGAGTACATCTTCTATAATGCAGACAGAAATTTTACGTTGCAACCACTTTTACTGATGGCAAGTTTGGATAAAAAGGACAGCAAAGATATCATTGATTCAAAACTTAAAATTGTATCATGTTTTTTAGATCAATTTATTTCTATTAGGATCTTCAACTATAAAACACTTGATTATTCTGCGATGACATATGCAATGTTTATGTTATCAAAGAAGATAAGAAGAAAAACACCTTCAGAACTAGCTGATATATTAATAGATGAAATCAACACAATGGAATTTACATTGGATGCCATAGAACGTTTTGACCTTAATGGTTGGACAAAAAGGTATATGCTCCATCAACTTGCAAGAATTACTCATTTTGTGGAAGAACAAAGTGGACGGGACACCAAATTTGATGTTTATGTAAATCGTGCGATTAAGAACCCTTATGACATAGAACATGTAATGGTTGACCATTTTGATAGGTACACCAATCA
>CAZNVQ010000153.1:1030-3409 GCA_964576425.1 uncultured Flavipsychrobacter sp.
AATTTCAAAGAACAAGAAATATGTTTGGTAATTTATTAATTCTACCCCAAGACATCAATAGGAGTTTAAATGACTCAGAATATTCAAAGAAACTACCTAAATATTTTGGACAAAATTTATTGGCTTCTTCACTCAACGAAAATTGTTATCAAAACAATCCAAATTTTTTAAGATTCAATACTCAGTACAGTTTGAATTTCAAATCAACTAATGATTTTACGAAGGAAAAAATTAAGGAAAGACAAGACCTGTACCTTCAGATTTCAAAATTAATTTGGAATAAAAACTCACTTAAAAATTATGTGATTTAATATGGTAAAAGGCATACATACCGAACAAACCTTTGAGGAAGCAATCGAATCCAACTTATTGGAGCAAGGTGGCTATGTTCAAGGCAGTTCAAACGACTTCGATGCTCAACTGGGTTTATTCCCAAATTATATCACCAATTTTTTAAAGCAATCTCAATCAACAGCATGGGATAAAATAACCAATATTCATAAAGATGAAGTGGAGAAAAAGGTTATTCAACGATTATTAAAGGAAGTCGAATTACGGGGAGCATTGGATGTTATTAGAAAGGGTTTTACCGATTACGGTGTAAAGTTTCAAATGGCATATTTCAAGCCAGAAAGCGCCTTAAATCCAGAAGCAAATGGTTTGTACAAAACCAATCATTTGTCGGTAACAAGACAGTTGTTTTACGAGCGTGTTGGTAAAAACTCGTTGGATATGGTGTTGTCATTAAACGGTCTTCCTATTGCCACCATTGAACTTAAAAACCAGTTTTCGGGGCAATCGGTGGAGAATGCAAAAAAACAATACGTGTATGATCGGGAGCCAAACGAGCCCATATTCCAATTCAAAAAAAGAGCTATGGTTCACTTTGCTGTTGATACCGATGAGGCATTTATGACCACCAAGTTGGATGGAAAGAATACACGTTATTTGCCGTTCAATTTAGGTTACAACAACGGTGCAGGAAATCCACCCAACCCTAACGGCTATCGCACCGCATACTTATGGGAACAGGTTTGGAAAAAAGATAGTTTCATGGACATTATTGGCAAATTCCTTCACCTAAGTGTTGAAGAGTTTGAGCTAAATGGTGTCAAAAAGAAGAAAGAAACAATCATTTTTCCACGATTCCACCAGATGCAAGTTGTAAGGAAAGTTACAGCTGATGCACGGTTAAATGGCGTTGGTAAAAATTATCTTATTCAACATAGTGCTGGTTCTGGCAAATCTAATTCAATTGCATGGTTATCCTACCGACTTTCGAGCTTGCACGATGATCAGAACAACCGAGTTTTTGATTCAGTAATTGTCATTACCGACAGAAAGGTATTGGATTCACAGTTACAAAATACCATTTACCAATTCGAACATAAAGATGGTGTGGTACAGAAAATCGATAAGGATTCAACGCAGTTGGCTAATGCAATTACCGCTGGGTCACACATTATCATAACCACCCTTCAAAAGTTTCCATTCATATTAGATAAAATAGGTGAAATTCCAGCCAGAAAATATGCTGTAATCATTGATGAGGCGCATTCATCTCAGGGTGGCGAAGCCACAAAAAAAATGAAGGAGGTGTTGTCGGCAAAATCACTAGAGGAAGCTGAAAGGGACGAAGCATACACTGGATTGGAGGAAGATGCTGAGGATGAAATCCGAAAATCAATGTTAGCCAGAGGCAAGCAGAATAATCTTAGTTTCTTTGCTTTTACCGCTACACCCAAACCTAAAACAGTTGAAGTTTTCGGTACAATGGGCAAAAATGGCAAACCAGAACCATTCCACCTATACTCAATGAAACAAGCCATTGAGGAAGGGTTTATTTTAGATGTACTTAAAAACTATACTACCTACAAAACATACTTCAGACTTACCAAACAAATTGCAGATGACCCAAAAGTAAACAAGAAAAAAGCTGCCAGAGCCATTGGTCGTTTTATGTCTTTGCACCCACATAATTTGGCACAGAAAACCGAAGTAATGGTTGAGCATTTCCGCCAAGTTGTATCAAAGAAAATTGGGGGGAAAGCTAAAGCGATGGTTGTTTCCAGTTCAAGGTTGCATGCAGTAAGGTATAAGGAAGAGTTTGATAATTATATTACGGAGAAGGGGTATAATGACATAAGAACTATTGTGGCTTTTTCGGGAAAGGTTATATACGGGAATGCACCTGAAGGTGTAACAGAAGCAGAGTTAAACGGTTTTTCGGAGAAAGAACTACCTAAGAAGTTTGCTTCAGATGAATACCAATTGTTATTGGTAGCAGATAAATATCAAACAGGATTTGACCAACCATTGTTGCATACCATGTATGTTGACAAGAAATTGTCAGGTGTAAAAGCGGTTCAGACATTATCG
>CAZNVQ010000154.1:0-3388 GCA_964576425.1 uncultured Flavipsychrobacter sp.
CTATTTCATCATGTGTTGATTTGGTTTCAATTATTTGATGAAAATTGTTTTTATCATCAACAAAAAATTGCCATTTGATTCTTGCTGTATTTAATTTATTACTATTAATCAGCGTTTCAATTTGAAAACAAATCTTTTTGATGTCCAATTTTACTTCAAAGCCCAGAATTTCAAGGCTGTTCATCATTCTAGTAGCATGAAGTTCAAATAAAGCGATACGTCCATTTTTAAAAAGCATGGTTTCGAACACCCCTTTAAAATTGTGCTCGTTTGTTGAAAAAGACAATGAATTGGGCAAACAAAAAGTGTCGTTATGGATGATGAAATTCAAAATGCTTATTTTTTATAAAATTAATCTTTCCAACTTAGTTGTGTAGGCAAATCGAATTGTATTTTTGCCAAAAATCAATTTTTTATGAAATTAGAACATCCTATATCCGTTCAATGGATGGCTGAGTTTGTTGGTGCTGAGCTTGTGGGTGATGTGAATCAGTTGGCTTATGGTTTGAATGAAATTCATAAGGTTCAAAACGGTGATGTTTCGTTTGTTGATTTTGAAAAATATTATAATAAGTGTTTGTTTTCACCAGCCACCATAATCATCATCAATAAAAAAGTGGATTGTCCCGAGGGTAAAACACTAATGATTCATGAAGACCCATTCAGTGCATATGTTAAATTGGTAAAGCATTTTAGACCATTTGAGCCATGCAATTCCATGATTAGCCCAACTGCTGAAATCGGTGAGGGGACACATTTACAGCCCAATGTGTTTGTTGGGAACAATGTGAAAATTGGTAAAAACTGTCTGATACATCCTAATGTTACTATATATGATAATTCTACAATTGGCGACCATGTAATTATTCATTCAGGAGCGGTGATTGGAGCCGACGCTTTCTATTTCAAGCGCAGAAAAGAAAGAGAAATGCAACACGATAAATTGGAAAGTTGTGGAAGGGTAATTATTGGTGATTACGTTGAAATAGGGGCTTGCTCTACTATCGACAAAGGTGTAAGTGGCGACACTATCATTGGCTCGGGCACCAAATTCGATAATCATGTTCATATTGGTCATGGTGCGGTTATTGGTAAAAATTGTTTGTTCGCAGCTCAAGTTGGCGTAGGTGGGAAAGCCATCATTGAAGATGAAGTTATTCTTTGGGGGCAAGTTGGCGTAAGTAAAGATTTGGTTATTGGAAAAGGCGCTATTGTTTATGCACAAAGTGGCGTTCCATCAAGCATCGAAGGTGGAAAAATATATTTTGGAAGTCCGGTAGAAGAGGCAAGAGAAAAAATGAAAGAACTCAATTGGATAAAAAGAATACCAGCAATTTGGGATAAATTAAACGAACCAAAATCCGAATAATAGCCAAAACAAAACAATAATAGGCGCTGGGATTTTTGAAAATTGCAATGCTAAAAAAGTGCAAATAATGACACTCATAGATATCCAATCATTTAAGGCCAGGTTTTGATGAATCGTTTGATAAAGGATAATTCCCGAAGCCCAAATGAAACCAATTACAGCAGCATGTATTCCTTCGAGTGCTCTGAAAATCACAACATAGTTTTTCATGTTTTGGTATATAGGAAAAAAGAAATATAAAAGTAGTGTGCTTGGTAAAAACACACCAATTGTTGCAACGAGGCAGCCGATAACTTGCCAAAACCAGCTTGTACCATTCATCACCATACCGCCAACAAAACTACACATGGAAAAAACAGGGCCAGGAACAGCTTGCACCATTCCATAGCCAGTTAAAAGCTGCATAGAGGTTATTAATTCCGTTCCACCATTTGCTTTTGGAAGGTCAACAAATTGGTACAAAATCATGGGCAACAAAGCCTGTCCTCCTCCAAAAACAATAGTTCCAAAACGGAAAAAGTTTTCAAATAAGTTAAAGATTCTTCTATGTTCCCAATGATGTAATCTCGCGGTTTCAGATAAAAGCCCAGCAACAATAAAAATGACTGCGAAAATCCAAATGTTTATCCATTGAATAGGTTTGGGTTTAATTTTTACATCTGGAATCCGATTATTGCTAAAGTTGCTAATTATACCAGCTAAAATCAAAATGATTGGGAACACCCAAGGAGTTTTTAAAAAAAGTGTACTCAAAAGTGCTCCTAACATTATCAGCCAAGTGGCTAGATGTCGAACACTAATACGCATCATTCGAACCGCTGCATAGGCAATAAAGCCAACAGACATGGGTTGAATAAAGGTGAAAATATTATTATGAAATGCTTTTTTATCCAAATAGAAATAAAGGAAAGAAAAAGAGCCCATAATGACGGTAGCAGGCAAAATCCAAAGTAACAAAGCAATCAATGAGAGTGGAATTCCGCCTCTTTTCAATGCTATAAGAATGATGGTTTGTGTTGAAGATGGTCCAGGAAGTAATTGACAAAAAGAGTTATATTCAATCAATTCAGCTTCAGTAACATCTTTTCTTTTTACAGCAAAAATATTCACCATCATGCCCATATGACCTTGTGGACCACCAAAAGCAGTAAGCGCATACCAAAAAACGGCTCGTAAAAATGGCAAATGCCGACGAAACATAACCTCCAAAAATAAACACAAAAAATGGTAAAGGCTAACTCTGTGAAATATGGACAGAGTTAGTATCTTGCATCTCAAAATACAAGCTACCATGAAAGGTCTTATTCTAAATGCTTTTTACGACACATTTCAATATGGAATGGGTGATATTCTAGTTTACATATTTATGTTCTTAATGTTAATTGAGCTTATTTATGTGATGGCTAAATATCTTGGTTCTCGCTCTGATAAATAAGACTATATATGTCAAATAGCCATGTTGCTTCAATTAGAAAGGACTATCAGCTTGCTTCTTTAGATGAAAGTCAGGTTGGTAATGATCCAATAATGTTTTTTGCAAAATGGTTTGAAGAGGCTCAGCAAGCACAAGTTCTTGAAGTGAACGCAATGACGCTTGCCACAATTGACGTAAACAATTTTCCTGATGCAAGAATTGTTTTACTGAAAGGTTTTGATGAAAAAGGATTTACATTTTTCACCAATTACAATAGTCATAAAGGTCAATCGCTTTTAGCAAACCCAAAAGCAGCCCTTGTCTTTTTTTGGCAAGAATTGGAGCGGCAAGTTAGAATTAAGGGTATTGTGGAAAAACTGAGTGATGAAGAAAATGATTCATATTTCAATTCTCGCCCTGAAGCAACCAAAATTGGTGCATGGTCTTCACCGCAAAGTCAAAAGATTGCAGAAAGAGATAAATCTAAGCTAACAAACTAATTTAAATGACGTTAGATAATCGAAAAATCCTGTTAGTTGAAGATGATGAGCTATTTCGGCTAGGGTTACAGGTGCGCTTGCAACAGGAAAGTAAGATCGCGGTCT
>CAZNVQ010000155.1:0-3231 GCA_964576425.1 uncultured Flavipsychrobacter sp.
TTTCTCCCCAAAATCTTAGTTACTATGCACTTTTTATTTACTTTGTTTGGTGGCTTCAGTCTTCCAATATGATTTTGACTTGCTATCATTTTTGTTCTACCCAGAAAAATAATGGAATATTACAAACTTTATTTTCAACAAGCATTTTAGGATAAAAACCTAACGCATGATACAACAAGTGACTATAGCGGTTCATCCAGCTGATTTGAAAGAAACTGTTTTAATCAAAAGACAAATTGCATTTGAAATAGGTGTTGAGCCCAAAGAAATATCGGGTTTCAGGATTCAAAAAAAATCAATTGACGCAAGAAGCAAACAACCCAAATTTGTACTGCAATTGGCTGTGTTCATCAACGAACCAGTTGCTCCCGAAGAGCCTTTTCAGCCACATTGGCAAAACGTAGCACATACGCCAACCGTGATGATTGTGGGCGCTGGTCCTGCCGGTTTGTTTGCAGCTCTTGAACTCATCGAATTGGGCATCAAACCCGTCATTATAGAAAGAGGAAAAGATGTCCGGAGCAGAAGGAGAGATTTGGCGGCTATCAACAAGCAAGGTGTGGTTAATGAGGAATCTAATTATTGTTTTGGCGAGGGTGGAGCAGGAACTTATAGCGATGGAAAACTTTACACTAGATCTACCAAACGTGGTGATGTTAAAAAGATATTGCAATTGTTTGTGTATTTCGGTGCAGACGAAGCCATACTTTACGAAGCGCATCCACACATTGGCACCAACAAATTGCCCCATATTATCACCGCCATGCGCGAGCAAATTGAAGCCTGTGGTGGCGAGGTACATTTCAATACAAAACTGAAAGATATTCAACTCGAGGGCGACAAAATAAAAGGCATCGTCACTGCCAATAATGAAAGTATAAAATGTAATCAACTGATTTTAGCAACAGGTCATTCAGCTAGAGATGTATTTGAATTATTGGACAGAAAGAAAATTTTAATTGAACCAAAACCATTTGCACTTGGTGTTCGGATTGAACATCCACAAGCCATTGTTGACCAGGCCCAATACCGATGCAACAGTTCAAGGGGAGCTTATCTTCCTCCAGCTAGTTATTCGTTGGTAACTCAAACAAATGAGCGTGGCGTTTTTTCATTTTGTATGTGCCCTGGTGGTATCATTGCTCCTGCAGCCACATCGCCAAACGAGCTAGTGGTGAACGGTTGGTCGCCAAGTAAACGTAATAATCCTTTTGCCAATAGCGGCACAGTGGTGGCTGTTGATGAAAGAGATTTTAAAAAATATGGATTTAAGGGAAACCTTGCTGGCGTTGACTATCAGCGCATGGTGGAACAAAGATCATTTAAAGCTGGCGGTGGAAAATTAGTAGCACCGGCACAGCGAATGACCGATTTTGTTGCTGGCAAAACGTCCTCCACCTTGCCCGATTGTTCCTATATTCCGGGACTAAATAGCGTATCCCTTAATGATGTTTTACCCAAAGAAATCAGTGCTGCATTAAAACAAGCTTTGGTTCAATTTGGTAAAAAAATGAAAGGTTATTTCACCGAAGAAGCCGTGATGGTGGCAACTGAAAGCAGAACAAGTGCGCCTGTTCGTATTCCACGCGATAAAGAAACATTGCAGCATCCTGAAATCAAAGGATTATTTCCTAGTGCAGAAGGAGCAGGCTACGCTGGCGGCATAGTTTCGGCAGCCATCGACGGACAAAGATGCGCACAAGCTGCGGTACAGCAAATGGTATTATTGAAATGAAAATATAATTAATGTAATAAACCTATAAAACCTAATTGTAAAAACTTAGGACTATCAATTAACTTTGAACCCAACTTCATAAATGCATGAAAAAAAATATAGCCCTTTTAGCTGGTGGATATTCCGGAGAGTATGTGATTTCTATCCAAACAGCAGCTACTATTGAGCAAAATTTAGATAGTAATATTTACAATGTATATAAAATAATTGTTACTCGTGAAGGTTGGTGGCATGAGTTGCAATCAGGTGAAAAAGTTGAGGTAAACAAGAATGATTTCTCCTTACAAATTGATGGTGAAAGAGTAGTTTTTGATTGCGCATTTATTGCGATTCATGGAACACCTGGCGAAGATGGTAAGATGCAAGGATATTTAGATATGCTGGAAATTCCATATACAAGTTGTAATTCCATCGTATCTGCATTGACTTTCAATAAAAGTTATTGTAACAAAGTGGTGAAAGATTTTGGTGTCGTGAATATTGCCAATTCTGTTTTATTGATAAAAGGAGAACATTATTCAGTTGGTACTATATTGGAACAACTCAAATTTCCATTATTTGTGAAGCCCAACGAAAGTGGTTCAAGTTTGGGCGTGAGCAAAGTGAAATCAGTGGAAACCTTGATGCCAGCCATTGAGAAGGCTTTTAAAGAAGATAATCAAGTGCTAATAGAAGAGTTTATAGAAGGTAGAGAATTAACGATAGGTGTATATCGATTTGGACCTTACCTAAACACTTTGCCACCAACTGAAATTGTGAGTAAAAATGAGTTCTTTGATTACGAAGCGAAATATACTCCGGGCGTTACCAATGAAATTACACCTGCACCAATTACAGAAGATATTTTAGCACAGTTGCAATCCAAAGCAGCGTCCATTTACAGACATTTAAATTGTAGAGGAGTGGTGCGAATGGATTTCATCTTGCAAAAAGGAACGAATAAATTATTTTTTCTGGAAGTGAATACCATGCCAGGTCAAAGTGAAAACAGCATTGTGCCGCAACAAGTTAGAAGTGCAGGCATTTCCTTAATGGAATTTTATGGTTCACTGCTAGCTGATTGTTTGGAAAAAGCATAATAAATACGATTACAGTTATTTAAATATAATGAATAGTAAGCTCAAAAACTCTTTTATATTCAACCTATTTTTGGTTTTCGTTATGTGCATTGTTTTGTACATGATGTTTTTTTCGTCATTGAGTTTTTTGACAAGTCACAACGATCAATCCATAGTTCCCGATGTGATGAACAAACCGGTGAAACTTGCTGTTGAGAAGTTAGAAAAACTAGGATATGATGTTGAGATAGATTCTACATATGATCCAAACCAAAAACCATTATTGGTGTTGGGCATGATGCCAGAAATTGGTGCAAGTGTAAAACGAGGACGAACAATTTTTTTAACCGTAAACAAGTCTGAACCACCGCTCACACCGATGCCGAAATTGACCGATTTGTCTTTTCGTAGTGCTATAAGAATTCTTGAAAGTGCGAG
>CAZNVQ010000156.1:0-3155 GCA_964576425.1 uncultured Flavipsychrobacter sp.
AACGTAAAATCAATGTTTTGTTGCAATTATTCATTGCAAAAGAAGAATCAAAGTATGGTTTGGATGAAAGCGAATTGGTTGAAATTATTAATCATTACTGCAACAATAGAACTTTATATGAACATGTTTGTATTTCAGGGTTGATGGGAATGGCTTCATTTAGTGATAATCAAGAACAAATTCTTTCTGAGTTCAAGCAATTAAATCATTTCTTTAATTATTGCAAACAATTACATTTTAGCGAATCTCCTGAATTCAATATTTGTTCTATGGGAATGAGCGGCGATTATGAGCTTGCCATTCAGTCGGGCAGCAATCTTGTTCGCATCGGAAGTTTGCTTTTTGGTGCTAGGAATTAAGTAACTTGTTTCTCTTGTTCAAGAAATTTAAAACCAATTCCACTAAGCACGCAGATAATGCCGATGTAAATCCATAGTGTTTGAAAACCGTAGTTTTGAGCCACAAGTGCACCCGCACTCGGTCCAATGATTTGTGCCACGCTCCAAGCAGCGGTATATAATCCTGCATAACTTCCACGATTGCTGTCATTCGTTCTCCTAACCCAAAATGTGTTCATGAAGGGCATGGATAGTATTTCACCAAAACTCAAAAGTATAACAGAAAGCAAGGCAATGAAAATTATTGAAAAATGCAGGTTAAGCACAAGATAACTTGCCGCCATTAGCAACAAGCCAAACATGATGTATTGTAGCATATTACCTTTTTGCTCAAGTCGATGAACAACAATCATTTCCAAAAAACAAATGATAAGTCCATTCAAGGACATGGTCCAACCAATCATGGTTTCTGTCAATTTCAATTCTTTTCTGTAGAAAACGGGAAGGGTAGAAAAGAGCTGAAAAAAGCAAACAGCAAATAAAATAGTAAGAAACAAAAAAGCAAGATAGGTTCTGTCTTTCAATGGTCGGTTCGAAGAAGAACTATTATGGTTATTAGTGTCTTTTTTCTCATTAGTTTTTGAATGAGGTTGAAGTACAAATTGGAGTAAAATGGCAGCGCTAATATTGGTTAAGCCATCAATCCAAAACAGAAGATCATAATTTTTACTCGCAACAAAACCGCCAATGGCACCACCAAAAGCCCAACCCAAATTGATTGCTAATCTATGGAGCGAAAAGGATCGAGTCCGATTTTCAGTTTTGCTGTAATACGCTATGGCAGCCGAATTAGCTGGTCGAAACATATCATTAATTAAACTCAACAAAAAGGCAAATACACAGATCCAAGCATATTCTTTCATTTGACCAAGTACAAGAAACATCAAGCCACCTCCCAAAAGCGTCATCAATTGAATTTTATGAAAACCAAACTTATTGATTAATTGCCCGCCTAATAATCCACCACAAACAGCACCTGCGCCAAACAATGCCATTATCCATCCTGCTTGCGCTAAGCTGTAATTTAGTTTTTGCGTGAGGTACAATGTCATGAATGGAATAACCATCGTTCCACTTCTGTTGATGAGCATCACTAAACTCAACCACCAAGTTGCTGGCGACAAACCGCTGTAAGCTTTTTGATATGTGGAGACGATTTTTTTCATTTATCAAATCGCTCTAAACTATTTAATGAAATGGGCGCAAATAATTCCAGTGGCAACGGCAGCATTCAGTGATTCCGCTCCGCCAAATTTGGGAATCGTAATTTCTTTTGTAGCAAATTGAATTATACTAGGTGATAATCCTTTTGACTCATTTCCAATCATCAGGAAAGCAGTTTTTAGAGTTTTTTGCTCGCTGAGATTTTGACCATTTATCGTGGCAGCAAGTATTGGTACTTTAACATCTGGCAGCAATTTTTGCAAGTTTGTTTCAATAATTTTAACCCGTAAATGTCCACCCATTGCGGCTTGAATAACTTTGGGATTATAAATATCAACACAGTCTTCCGAACAAATGATTTGTTGAATTCCAAACCAATCTGCAATTCTTATAATTGTACCCATATTGCCAGGATCTTGAATGTTTTCCAAAACAATACTCCATTGGTCAAGTGAAATTTCTTGATTACCATGAGGCAATTCTACAACACATAAAACCTTATTGGGCGTTTGAAGGGTACTTATTTGCTCAAGTTGTTCTGATGAAATAGTTATTACTTGAGCGTTTGGATGAAGTGAAATAAGATTCAAATGTTGACTAATCCAATCTTCAATGCCAATTATATATTTGATTTCATTTGATGAAATGAGCCATTCTTTTACAATTTTATCTCCCTCTGCAATAAATTCCTGATGTTCTTTACGGTATTTTTGCTGAGATAACGAACGAATATGTTTAATTTGTGCCTTTGACAACATTGTTGCAAATCTAAATTAATTGTCCCATCAGTTACATGGAGCACACTCAAACTAAAATATTTTTTATTATTCTATTGTCAATGACTGCTTTTTTTTCAAGTTGTCATTATGAAAATAGTTTGATTGAAGGGCAATACCTTTTAAAAAAAAATCAATTAAATCTTATAACTAAAGAGCGTAATGATAAAAAAATTGAGATAAGAGAAAATTGCAATAGGCTGATTCTTCAAAAGCCTAATACATACAGACTGGGTTTCCCATATAAATTGGCTTTATATCAAATGAGTATCAAAAATGGTAAAAGCACGCTTAAGGACACTTTAAATCATAAATATTTTGAATTCCCTGTATATTATGATAGCATTTTGCAAGGTAAATCGGTAGATTTCATTAAAGCATACTTATTTAATCAAGGATACTTTTTTGCAACTGTTTCTGACACAGTAATATATAAAAAAAACAAAGCAAATGTTGTATATAACATAAATACTGGTCCAAAATCAATTATTGGAAAAGTTAAGTTAGATATTGATGATTCAACAATTTATAATGTCGTTAATAAATATATGTATGAATCTAAACTTCAAAAACACGCACCATTCAGAATGGGTATGTTAGAGGAAGAAAGATTAAGATTGGTGGGCAATTTGAAAGAATTTGGTTACTATAAATTTACTCAAGAAAATATAGTTGATTTTAATTTAGATACATTGAGGTTTCAATCCAATAAGTTAAAAGATTCATTAATAGATTTAACCAAAGGTGTAAAGAATATAATAGACGAAGAAACACAGCGCATTGTGAATGTTAAAATCACAATCCGTAGGGAAAATGC
>CAZNVQ010000157.1:0-1917 GCA_964576425.1 uncultured Flavipsychrobacter sp.
CTTGTGCTCGAGTTCGTGGATTTTGTTAGCAACATTTTCCGGTGTTTTACAATCTTCGATAGCAACTTTTTGCTGAAAAATAAATTCCCCCTCATCATAATGTTCGTTTACATAATGAATTGTAATTCCGGTTTCTTTTTCCTTATTCTCCAAAACCTTTTGATGCACTTTTATGCCATACATTCCTTTTCCACCATATTTTGGGAGCAACGCAGGATGGATATTGATAATTTTATTCGGATAAGCTTTTACGATTTATTCGGGCATTTTCCATAGAAAACCCGCGAGAACAATAAGATCAGGTTTGAATTCGGCTATTTTATCAAAAACAAACCCATCGGTAAGTTGCTCTCTGTTAAAAATAAGTGTTGAAATATTATAGTTTTTTGCTTTGTCTAAAACTTTGGCATTTGGATTATTAGTGTAGACGCCAACTACAATAATATCATGGTGATTTTTGAAGTGTTGAATAATATTTTCCACATTGGAACCAGTGCCTGAAGCAAAAAGCAAAATCTTTTTCATATGAAGATAACATTATTTTTCAAAGGAATATGGAATCGCCGTCATTATAATTGTTTAATTGGCTGCGGCGATTTCATTTCAAACAAATTTACACCACAAAAAAAGAATAAATACTTGAATTAAAACCATGTTTTTAGAAGATTCTGAAATAATTTATTTATTTTCGTGGTCACTTTTACTAACAAAAATGTTGTTTTAAGATAAAGTTTTTTATTTTTGCCAACAAATTAAAAATTAAAATTAGAAATTATGTCAGACATTGCATCAAGAGTTAAAGCGATTATTGTAGACAAATTAGGCGTTGATGAAAACGAAGTTGTAACAGAAGCAAGCTTCACCAATGATTTAGGAGCTGATTCATTAGACACTGTTGAATTAATTATGGAGTTCGAAAAAGAATTTGACATTCAAATTCCAGACGACCAAGCTGAAAACATTGCTACTGTAGGTCAAGCTATTTCTTACATCGAAGAAGCAAAAAAATAATGATTACGAATCCGTGAAACTTGAATAATTTCACGGATTTTTATTATTTTTACTTAAAGAGTAAAACTGATTGACATCCAATCTCTAAATATTGAAATACCCTTGTCTCTTTAATCATTATATTTGAAGAAAACATGGGTATTGTTTGTTTAAATACAATTGTAAAAAATAAATTATGACATTAAAACGAGTTGTAGTAACAGGTTTAGGTGCGATAACCCCAATTGGCAATAACATAGCTGAATATTGGAACGCTTTAATTAATGGCGTTAGTGGTGCAGCTCCGATTACCTATTACGATACTGAAAAGCATAAGACAAAATTTGCCTGCGAAGTAAAAGACTTCAACATTGAAGAGTATATGGATCGCAAAGAGGCAAGAAGAATGGATAAATTTGCCCAATATGCTGTTGCCGCAAGTCAGGAAGCAATTGCAGACGCTGGAATTACCGATACTAATGTAGACAAACAAAGAGTTGGTGTGATTTGGGGTGCTGGAATTGGCGGATTAGAAACTTTTCAGGAAGAAGTAATGAGCTTTGCTCAAGGCGACGGTACTCCAAGATTCAATCCATTCTTTATTCCGAAAATGATTGCCGATATTGCGCCCGCTCACATTTCGATGCGAAATGGTTTTATGGGGCCAAATTATACTACAGTTTCTGCTTGTGCGTCCTCTGCCAATGCAATGATAGATGCTTTCAATTATATTCGTTTAGGAATGTGTGATGTCATAATTTCAGGTGGTTCAGAGGCTGCTGTTACTATTGCAGGGATGGGTGGGTTTAATTCGATGCAGGCTTTATCAACACGAAATGAAAGTCCGGAAACTGCTTCAAGACCATTTGATGCTACCCGTGACGGATTTGTACTTGGTGAAGGTGCAGGAGCATTAGTTCTTGAAGA
>CAZNVQ010000157.1:1927-3150 GCA_964576425.1 uncultured Flavipsychrobacter sp.
TATGAACATGCAAAAGCACGTGGAGCAAAAATATATTGTGAAATTGGCGGTGGCGGAATGTCATCTGATGCTTACCACTTAACGGCACCGCATCCTGAAGGGATTGGCGTTATTGCAGTTATGAATAATACCCTTCGCGATGCAGGAATGAAACCGGAACAGGTTGATCATATCAATACACACGGTACTTCAACGCCACTTGGTGATGTTGCGGAATTGAAAGCCATAAGTGCTGTTTTTGGCGATCATGCTAAAAATATCAATATCAATTCTACTAAATCAATGACAGGCCATTTACTTGGTGCTGCCGGTGCTATTGAAGCTATAGCTTCTATTTTAGCTATGAAATACGGAATTGTCCCTCCAACTATTAATCATACTGTTGTGGATGAAAATATTGATCCAAGCTTAAACTTAACATTGAACAAAGCTCAAAAAAGAGAAATCAATGTAGTTATGAGTAATACTTTTGGATTTGGTGGACACAATGCATGTGTTTTATTCAAAAAAATTTAAGCTTAATACCTAGTGAAAATTCTAAAAAATATATTTCAAAAATCCCGTTCAAAAGAAGACGGGATTTTTTTTAACGATATTCAAAATATAATAGGTTTCAAACCCAAGTCTATTATTTATTACCAAAAAGCATTTACTCATCGTTCCACAAATCAAATAGATGTAAAAGGTAATCCTATGAATTACGAGCGTCTGGAATTTTTGGGAGACGCCATGTTAAGTGCCGTAATTGCAGCCTATCTGTACAAAGAAGCTCCGGCTGGAGATGAAGGTTATTTGACCAAAATGCGTTCTAAAATTGTAAGCCGGGAACATTTAAATGAATTGGGCAAGGACTTGAATTTAATCCGATTTGTTGAAAGTAAAGTACCTACACAACACTTTGGCGAAAACATTCACGGAAATATTTTCGAAGCCTTGGTTGGGGCTATTTTTCTTGATAAAGGTTATGATTTTTGTCAAAAGTTTATCCAAAAAAGCGTCATCATTCCTTATGTTGATATTGCCAAACTGGAAGGAAAAGTTATCAGTTATAAAAGCCTGTTAATTGAGTGGTGCCAAAAGGAAAAAAAAATGTTCAACTATGAAGTGTATGACGATAATGGTAACGATGGGCAAAAATATTTTGGTGTTAGATTAAGTATAGATGATAAAGTAATTGCAAAAGCAAGAGCTACATCAAAAAAGAAAGCAGAAGAAAAAGCATC
>CAZNVQ010000158.1:0-3117 GCA_964576425.1 uncultured Flavipsychrobacter sp.
ATGTTTTTCCTTAGCTTTTTCTTCCAAAATCGGATGTAAAAACCCAGATGTTACGTCAGTTTCAATTGAAATGTCGGCATATTCAGGATGTGCAATTAGACTTTCTTTCAATTCATCCATTTTCTTTTTAGCCTCATCCAAATAATCTGCTGCTTCAATTTCAGTCATAGTAGGATATTCAGGAAAAGCAACCTGATAAGCCAACATCATATTAACGTGTAACAGGTGTAACTTTGATTTTGATTTACTCGCCACTTTCAATGCAATGTCCAAAGCATGATTAGCATTTTCTGAAAAATCGATAGGTATAAAAATGTTATACATAAGGATAAATGCTTTTTAGAAAAATAGGATTGTAAAAATGCATGTTCATTGCTTAGTAAAAAATGATATTTGTCAGTGCTTTAAGAAACAAACATCACAATAAATTGATTTGACTTCATCTGGTGTTTAAACAAAAAATATATGTTTTAAACACTAATTTTTCAAGGTAATGAAACGTTATCTTTAATCATCCGATTTTTATTCCATTTTCATGAATAGATACCAAACTTTTTTTTGCCTTACATCCTTTGTTTTTTGCTTCATTATATGTTTTACCAACTGCACCGACCAAGCCAATGGTTTGAAAAAAAGAATTAAATGGTTTACTCATCGCGACAAGTCAATTAATAAAACGAATGCAGTAACCGATTTATTTGTGGATAGCTTGAAAATGGAATCATTCATCAGTCAACAACATATTGACACAGCCACTGCACAAAACATCCGAAGTTTTTACAATGGTCGAAATTATCAGTTTGCTTGGTTCACAAAAACTGGTTGGAGCGAGCCGGGAATTTCTTTTTGGAATTTGCTCAATAGTTTTATTCACCTCACCAAAGACAGTACACTTTTCGACACCACATTGGCGAATCAATTGGCTAAAATAAATTTAGTCGATAGTATGCTCTATGCTCAAAAAGAAAAAATCGAACAAACAGAATTAGCGCTGACCAATCAATTTTTCATCTATGCCAAAGTAGCTTACGGAGGAAGAATTGATCCTCAAGAATTGCAATGGTTTATTCCGAGAAAAAAAATTGATGTGAAAAGTTTATTGGATAGCATGATGCACAATGGTGGGAAAAATCCTGATGCTTGGGCACCAATCAATCCTCAATATCAAGCCATGGAAAAGGCTCTCATTCATTTCAATGAAATCAACGAGAATGGGGGATGGAAAACCATTCCACCAGCCAATAAAAGATTTCTTCGACCAGGTGATAGTTGCACCACGATTTTAGGTGTGAAATCACGTTTATTTATTGAAGGTGATTTAACAACAATAGATACAACTGGAAACTATGATTCTGTTCTTTATCAAGGTGTCTGTCAAGCACAAATTCGTTTTGGTTTCAAACCAGATGGTATTATCGATAGTTTATTCATCAAAGCACTAAATGTGCCTGTAGAAAAACGCATTGAACAATTGCTAATAAATATGGAAAGGATGCGTTGGTTGCCAGAAAAGCAAGAACCTAATCGAATTGTTGCCAATATTCCTGAGTTTAAATTGCACGTGATAGAACAAGATACTGAAGCGCTAGAACTAGCCATAGTTGTGGGTAAGGAAGGAAATAGCACTGTGATTTTTCATGATGTTTTGAAATATATAGTTTTCAGTCCTTACTGGAATGTACCTTACAGTATTGTGAAAAATGAAATCATGCCCGCTATGAAAAATAATCCAAATTACTTGGCTAGTCACGACATGGAGAAAACAAGCAAAGGCAATAAAGGCGTTCCATCAATTCGTCAAAAACCTGGTGGAAAAAATGCTTTAGGAAAAGTGAAGTTTTTGTTTCCTAACAATTACAATATTTATTTCCACGATACACCTTCAAAAGGTTTATTTCAACGAAATAAACGTGCTTTTAGTCATGGTTGTATGCGACTTCAAAATCCCAAAAAATTGGCTCAATATCTTTTGAGAAATCAAATCGAATGGACAGAAGAAAAGATTGATGCTGCCATGAACGATTCAAAAGAACATTGGGTAACGCTTAAAAATCCACTCCCTGTTGATGTTACTTATTTCACCGCTTGGGTGGATAAAAATGGATTATTAAACTTTAGAGATGATATTTATGGTCATGACCAACGTACTGCTGAAAGATTGTTTTACAAACCTAGCATTAGCGCATTATAATTTCTTTTTGAGTTGAATCGTTGCTTTTTTACCAATAGTGTTATAGGCAATAATACGATGCGTTATTGAGCCGTCTACAATGTTGATATTAGCAGTGTTTGGCGGCTCGCTTCCTTCGTTCAAAGCCGTAATTATCAATTCTTCAATTGGATTAATCAAAACGATTTTTATTTCTTTTTTCTCTTTGGTTAAAATATGTTTTGATAGGACTGTATTTCCATTTTGACTGAAAGCAATCCAGTCGCCATCAACTTGACTATCATCCCAAATTTGAAGCAGTATTGTGTCTGATTGACATTCAATTATTTTAGTCATTCCTTGACTAATCTTTAAAATGCTTGGGGCTTTTGCATCTTTCTCTTTTGTTACGATCAAAGCTGTTGTGTCATAAACAATTTGCATTGATTTTTTCGGTGTTTTGACAATAGGTTTTGTTGGTGCAACTACAGCATTTTTATTTAACAAGTTGTCTTCAAAAATTGCTTTCACTTTTTCAGATTCAGGAAAAGTAATAGAACCTCTTGCGCAGGTCACATTCGTTACATCGTTGCTCACAATGTTTCCCCACAAAATAGATTGGTTATTATTTTCTTTGTTCAAACTTAAACTTGCTTGAATTAGGCAAATTGTTTTTCTGCTTTCAAATCCTTTGTTGGCAACGATTTCAGTCTCTTGAAATGTTAGGGTTTTATTTTTTTTATCAATAAATCCATTGATTGCAGCTTTCACTTCTTTGCCTTCAATCAGCCATGCCCATGCATAACCTTTCAGATATCCTAATGAATCTATGGCCTCTATTTTATAACTGAAGGACTCGCCACCTTCAATGCCTAAATAGCCAACAAGCTGAATAGTTTTGGATTGTGCAATTACAAAATTGGTAGAAAAAATAAACAGATTACAAAAAACAAAAAACAGCTTCATGA
>CAZNVQ010000159.1:0-3011 GCA_964576425.1 uncultured Flavipsychrobacter sp.
AATATCAATTCTACTCCTGCTTCACCAATACGCTGACGAAAGGCAACAAGCTCCGTGGGATGCCAAGCTGTGGACTGTGTTTTTTTGACAATGAAAGCATACTCTAATTTGCAAGCTTTTTAGCTCATTTCACAATAACTTGCAACTTTTTTGAAACCTTTTTTATGTCTTATCCTTATTAATAGACAATCCTAGACTTTTTGAGGGACGACTACTTAGAAAATCAATAATATACAAAGGCGGCATTTGAACTTACCGTCTTTATTGTTTTTAAGATGTGCTATTTTTAACTAAAATTCGGACTGATTGAGATTTGATTTTACCTTCAAAATGATTTTCTGATTTCAATGATATTGAGAAATTGAAATTTTTACAGCACTCAGGAATAGCAATATAAGCACCGTAATTATTGTCTAGATGATTACTCGATTCAGGTGTAAACAGTCTTAAGTTGGCAGCTTTACTTTGATGAGGACAGCTTAGCGTGTAAGACAAATAATTATTCCATAAAAAGTTAGGTGCTTCAATTTTGTACTTAAAGTGAATCCAAGATTCAGGTTTTGTAAAAGTCAAATTTCTATTAAAAAGTTCGTGAAGTTCACCCCCTTTAAGCCTTAAAGAAATCGCAGTATAATTTTTTAGTATTGAATTTGCAGTATAATTTTTTTCACTCCTTAAATAATCAGTTTGGTCGAGTAAACTATATATTTCGCAAGCAGGATTTGGGTTTAAATAGATATGTTTGTAATAAGCAGCATTCATGTCGTTAAAGTGCAAAATGTTTCTGTTATACTGATTGATTTGAAAAAGGTTGACAACTATAAAATAGCTGATTAAAACGCTTAGTAGCCATTTCCATTTTGTGTTATTATTTTTTTCAATAAATGCGGCAAATGGAAAAGCGAAAATAGGGTAGCTCTGAACCAGGGCTCTTGTGGAGTAACTACCGCCATATCGCCAATCGCTCCAAGCAATGACAATCCATATGTTTAAGATACAAAACCAAATAAAAGAGTTTTTGAATGAAAATTTTTTCACCAAAAATAAACCCATCACAAAAAAAAGGGTAATTGGTGTGTAAAAAAACCAGCCTTTTTCAGGTCCAAATAAAACTCTGAAATAAGGATTAAGAAAAATCCATTTGCTGCCTACATCATAGATGAAATGTCCACTACTTAATTTCCAATAAATAAGTTGTGGGGCAATGCCTATTAACCCAAATAATACAGTGATGAAAACATGGTTTTTGTGTTGACGTACCAATTGCCATTTTTGTTTGGCAGTGGTTTTATTATTAGTCTGCCAAAGCAATGGGATGAATAGCATTATTGCTTCTGTAGGTCTGCAAATTGTTGCTATACCAATAACCAAGCCTATTAGAGCCGCCCATATAAGTTTTGGTTGTTCATGCCATTTTATAGTTGCATAAACAATAAATGCATAAAGTGGAAAAATGTAAACATGACTTTGCGCATTATCTATACTAGCATATTGAATAAAATTAGTGCCAAGACAAAGTCCAATCAATGTCATCGAAACCGTAGTTTCATTAAAAAATTTCAATAGTATTTTCCTCAAAACAAGTAAGCCCAAAAAGCAATACACAATCACACCAAATCCAAGCGCATATTGATAAGGAGCTGAAAAGCCATCTTGTGGAAAATGAAAAATGGTAGCAAAAAAATGTCCAATAAAAAACCAAGGTGTTTCAAGCAATGCAACACCACCTAGATATTTAAAAACATAATTACCATTGTCTTCTTTGTGCGCTTGCCAACCATTTCCACCTGTGACTTCATATTTTTTATCAATGCTATCTAGCCAATTGAGTTGTTTGTAATCATCATAAATCAATATTGATGGTAGGTACATATAATAGCCAAATGCATCCCAAGTAGTAATTTTTAAAGGTTGTTCTTTTATAATACTAGAATAATTTGTTCGACATATAAAAAGGCAAAGAAATATGAGCCAACATGCGATTAATGAGTATTTATTGTTCACTTAATATTGTATTGTTTTAACGAATTGATTTGAATGCTTGATTCAAATTGTTGATGATGTCGCTTGCCACTAGTGTTTCTTCAGTCTCTGTTTGTAATGCAATATCTCCCGCTAGTCCATGCATGAAAACGCCTATCAGTGAGGCTTGCAGCGAATGATAACCTTGTGCTAAAAAACTTGTAATCATCCCAGTTAGCACATCTCCCGAGCCAGCAGTTGCCATCCCGTTGTTGCCAGTGGTATTGTACCAACATTCGCCTTCAGGAGAGATTACAACACTGTGTTTTCCTTTCAAAACAATAACGCAATTAAGTTTCATGGCTTGCATTCTTGCTAATTCAAGTCTTGCCATACTGTCGTTTGAACTCCCGAATAATCTTTCAAATTCTTTGACATGCGGAGTTAGGATGCTCCCTTTTGGGATGAGATGTAGTAATTCTTTTTTTCGTGAAATTAGATTCAAAGCATCTGCATCGATTACTATTGGTTTTTTATACTGCTCTAAAAATTGACTTAAAGCTGCAAGTGTTTTTTCGCTAGTTCCTAGTCCTGGTCCTATTCCGATGGCATCTGCTTTTTCCCAGTTTTTGAAATGCTGAATTTGATGGTCGCCATTCACTAAACACATTGCTTCGGGAACACTTGTTTGCAAAATTGAATAACCACATTCAGGAGTCAAAGTGGTTAACTTGCCAACACCAGTTTTCAAGCAGGCTTTTGAAGCTAAAACGGCAGCACCTATCATTCCATGTGCGCCAGCAATCAACATGGCATTGCCAAAATCACCTTTATGACTGAAAGGATTTCTTAATTTGATTGTTTTATTAATAAGACTTTTTTCGATCGTTTGAAAAATACTTGAAGTATTTTGTATGAAATTTTGATTTAACCCGATGTTGAGCACATTGACAACTCCCAAATAGGGTGCTGCTTCTGGATGAAACATTGTTCTTTTTTTTATCTCAAAAGTTAGGGTATAATCTGCTTGAAATATCGGGTCGCTGTTT
>CAZNVQ010000160.1:0-3001 GCA_964576425.1 uncultured Flavipsychrobacter sp.
CTTCATGCGAGCAGTCAATTTTTTGCCATATTGCATGAAAGGCTGTTCGACCCAATAATAAAGCATGGTTGCGGAAACCAATGTAAGAAAAACGCAAATGCCAAGAAAGCTGAAAAATGCGATTTTGTAATTAGGAAAATAGTGGCAAAGTTGATTCCAATGATCGAAAATGGCTGCAACAACCACCCAATGAACAAGATAAATGCCATAAGAAATTTTACCTAAGAACAACAATATATTGTGTTGCAACAAGCGTTGTGCCTTGGCGGAATGAATCAAAAATACAAGCAAAATAAAGGCACCAACTGAGGAAAATATATAAAAATCAAAATGCCAAAAACGGAGTATATTCCTCGTATTATCGCTAAACGGAAACAAACGATCGAGGTGCCTGATGGAAAAAAAGACAGTTGCAATGCCAAGTAAGGCATATCGAAAACGATAAGCAACTGTGAGTTTGAAAGAAGGGCTTTGAATTTCTTGAAAGTAAGCACTTATTAAAATTCCTAGAGCAAAGGGCAACACATAGTAACCCAAAATATGGCTCATTAAAAAATAGCTGAGCACAAACCAAACAATAGCTTGTTTCCGTTGCCTAACCATTAGAATTAAAAAAGGCATGAAAAAAGACATCACGATTTCAATAGTCAATGTCCAATCCAAGCCTAGGAATTTTGAATTGCCTCGAATCAAAAGGGCTTCTTGCCAAAAGTCGGTTTTGTTGAGCAGCAAAACATTAGAGAGCACTGAAAAGGGATGGTCAAAAAAATCGTGTCGTTCCCAATAAAGGGCATTGATGAGCAGCACAATCAGAAAAGCAGGATAAATCCGGAAAATTCTGTGAATATAAAATTTGTCGATTTCGAGAGGTTTGTTTTTTTGCAGGTATGGGAAAGCTAAAACAAAGCCACTGAGCACAAAAAAGAAAGAAACGGCATCCGAACCATTGAAAAGCAAATGCGACCATTTCACCACCATCATGTCGGCATATTTCCAACTTGAGAAGTGATAAATCATGACCATGAAAGCGGCTATGCCACGAGCCGAATCTAGATAATCAATTCGGTTTTGTTTATCTACTTCGTTAGTCAAATTTTATTGAATTGAAATTCAAAGATAAAAATGGTTCTGATGTTCCTACAATGCAATTTAATAATCATGAATGAGGATATACTCGATAGATTAGGTTATGAATTTTAATAATAAAAATCTTATTAAACATTTCCATATATCAATTATAGTATGATATCTTGAATTAAATTATTTTTTTCAGGATAGTCGGTATTGAAATGCAACCCTCTACTTTCTTTTCTAAATTGAGCTCCTTTCACGATTAAGAAACCAATGGTTATTAAATTTCTTAATTCGAGCAATTGTGGAGAAGCCGTTGTTGTTCTGTAAAGTTCTTCTGTTTCTTGATGAAGCAAATCAAGCCTTTTCATGGCTCTTTGCAAACGAATATCGTTGCGAACAATACCCACATAATCGCTCATGAGTGCTTGAAGCTCTTTAAGCGATTGAGTAATTAATATCATTTCTTTAGGATCGTTGGTGCCATTGGCATTCCAATCAGGTATATTGCTGCAATAGTCTGTTTCAAATATTTTTTTTGAGGCATCTTCAAAGCATCTATGTGCAAAAACTAAAGCTTCTAATAGTGAATTAGATGCTAGTCGATTGGCACCATGAAGTCCCGTGCTACTGCATTCTCCACAAGCATATAAATTGTTGATAGAAGACTCTCCATATTCGTTCACTTTAATGCCGCCACAAGAATAATGCGCAGCAGGCGCTACAGGTGTCATTTGGTGAAACACATCAATTCCTAAGCTTTTGCATTTTTCATAAATATTAGGGAAATGATGTAGAAATGTTTTTTCCGGAATTGCGCTACAATCTAAGTAAACATGTTCTGTTCCAGATTTTTTCATTTCACTATCAATCGCACGCGCCACAACATCTCTTGGTGCTAAGTCTTTTCTACTATCATATTGTACCATGAAAGCCACACCTGCTTTGTTTCTTAGAATACCGCCCTCTCCACGAACCGCTTCTGTGATTAAAAAAGAAGGGCTTTTCCCTGGTTCGTATAGTGCCGTTGGATGAAATTGAATAAATTCCATATTTTCAATTTTACCCTTTGCCCGATATACCATAGCGATGCCATCTCCTGTTGCAATTTTAGGATTGGTGGTCGTTCGATAAACTTGTCCTGTACCACCTGAAGCCATCACAGTAATTTTGCTTAAAATAGTTTCAATAACACCAGTTAACAAGTTCAAAGCATAAACACCATAGCAAGCAATATTGGGTGTTGATTTAGTGATGAGATAGCCCAGATGATGTTGAGTTATGAGGTCCACAACAAACCAATGATTATAGATGGTGATGTTGGGAAATTGAGCTACTTCCTCAAGTAATGCACGTTCAATTTCAAAACCAGTTATGTCTTTGAAATGCAAAATTCTATTTTCGGAATGTCCGCCTTCTTTCCCTTTGTGATAGCTACCATCTTCATCTTTATCAAATTGTGCACCCCAAGAAATCATTTCATTAACCCGATCTGGACCTTCATTCACAACAATGGAAACAATGTTCTTATTACTCAAACCATCGCCTGCAATTAAAGTATCTTCAATGTGTTTTTCAAAGCTGTCTTGCTTCCAATCATTGACCACAGCAATGCCGCCTTGCGCGTATTTAGTATTGGTTTCGTCAGCGTTGGCTTTGGTGATAATGGTAATTTGATGATTAGGAAATTGTTTGGCAGTTTTCAAGGCAAAACTCAATCCTGCAATGCCAGAGCCAATAACCAAAAAATCTGTTTTTATCATGTTAGGATGGTTAAAACAAAAGCGATTCTGATGAGGAATCGCTTTCAAAATTAAAGACAAACAACATGGAAATATGTTTTTTAAAAACTAGAAGTAAGCGTTAGTCTTAAACCACTGAATGCAGGCTCATAACGACAAACACCACCAGTACAATTGATACCTTCAAC
>CAZNVQ010000161.1:0-2911 GCA_964576425.1 uncultured Flavipsychrobacter sp.
GTGCATTTATCCGATGTATGATTTTGCACACGGGCAATGTGATAGTATTGAAAACATTACAGACTCCATTTGTACTTTAGAATTTATTCATCATCGTCCACTTTATAATTGGTTTATTGAGCAGCTTGGCATTTTCCCGTCACATCAATACGAGTTTGCACGTCGCAATCTTTCTTACACAGTGATGAGCAAAAGAAAGCTGTTGCAATTAGTAAACGACAAACATGTAACTGGATGGGACGACCCTAGAATGCCCACTGTAAGCGGAATGCGAAGAAGAGGCTACACCGCAGATGCCATCAAAAATTTTGCTGACACTATTGGAATTGCACGTCGTGAAAACATGGTTGACTTAGGTTTATTGGAATTTCATGTGAGAGAAGATTTGAACAAAAAAGCTAATCGTGTGATGGCTGTGCTTGATCCATTGAAAGTCATTATCACCAACTATCCTGATGAGCAAACGGAAATTTTAGAGATTGAAAACAATCCTGAAGACGTTGATGCTGGTAAAAGAACCATGCCTTTCAGTAAAGAAATTTGGATTGAAAGAGAAGACTTTATGGAAGCACCACCAAAGAAATTTTTCCGTTTAGGCATTGGCTTGAAAGTGAGATTGAAAGGTGCTTACATTATTGAATGCAACGAGTGTGTGAAAGATGAAAATGGTGTGGTTCAAGCACTTCATTGCACCTATATTCCTGAAAGCAAAAGCGGACAAGATACGAGTGGCATTAATGTGAAAGGAACGATACATTGGGTGAGCGTGGCACACGCTAAAACTGCTGAAGTGCGTCTTTATGATAGATTGTTCAAAGTAGAAAATCCGAGCAATGAAGAAGGCGATTTCAAGGATTATATTAATGAAAACTCGCTAACTATTTTGCCTGAAATTTATATTGAACCGGCATTAGCTGAAGCTGCAGTTGGCACACATTTTCAATTCTTAAGAAAAGGCTATTTCTGTGTGGACCGTGAAAGTGATGCGAACAAACTTATTTTCAACAGAACGGTGATGCTGAAAGATTCTTGGGCGAAAGAGCAGAGGAAAGAAGATGTAAAATCTTAAATATTGGTGGGAGGCAATAAGTTGATTGTATTGCCTCCCAATTTTATATAGATTAGAAATATTTTATGCAATAATCTACTTATTTCCCAGCCACTACACTAATTTCTACCTGAACTCCACGAGGCAAACCAGCCACTTGAACAGTTTCACGAGCTGGAGCTGAGGCTTCGTCGAAATATTGTCCATACACCTCATTCACTTGTGCAAACTTGCCCATATCCATCAAAAAAATGGTGGCTTTAAGCACATGAGAAAAATCCATATCATTAGCTTCTAGTATGGCTTTCAGGTTTTGCATTACTTTTTCAGTTTCCACTTTTATGTCGCCATCTTGGTACAAAGAGCCATCTTTTGCATCGAGTGCAATTTGACCTGAAACAAATAATAAATTTCCAAAACTAACCGCTTGATTATAGGGTCCAATTGGTGAAGGTGCTTGTTCCGTGCGAATGATTTTCTTATCCATAGTTCAAATTTAAGAACCTATGTACATTTGTGCACCAACATGAAACACATTTTACATATTGACACATCAACGGATACTGCTGTGGTTGCAATTTCTGGTGATGGACAATTGCTGAAAAGCGCTACCAATCAAGAAGCAAGGAATCATGCTTCCATCATCAATAGCATGGTTGAACAAGTGTTGCAAGAGCTAAAACTCAGTTTAAATTCTTTGTCTGCAATTTCTGTTGTTGGTGGTCCAGGTTCTTACACAGGTTTAAGAATTGGTTTAGCAACTGCGAAAGGATTTTGTTATGCGCTAGATATTCCCTTGTTGCAACACAATAAATTAGAAATTTTAGCCTATCAAGAAATGGAGCATACCAACCATACTGTTTGTGGTGCCATGATAGCAGCAAGACCTGATGAATATTTTTTTGGATTGTATGAAAAAGAACAAATTTTGGTTGAACCCGAACACATGGAGGCTGAAAAACTATTCAATACTTTAAATAATTTTAGTATTCAATTACGAATTGTAGGTATTCTTAATGAAGAAAAATTTCAAAAATATAAGTTTTCTAATGTGGAATTTGCAGAAAACCAAGGTATTGACCTTAATTTTTGGTCGAAATATGCTTTCAAAAAATTTAATTCTAATAATTTTGTTAATTTATCAACAGCCGAACCGTTTTATCTTAAACAAGTTTACACTCATAAATAGTTGATTATCAATGAATTATGAATTTAAAATGAATTAATTATCAATTTTTTCAACATCAGCATAATATTTTTTTTTTACAAAGTGTTTGTTTCATATTTGCCGATAATGTATGTTTGCAAAACAATCAATGAGTGTTTCTACACAAATTAATAAACATTTTTTAACCATTATTTAATCTCTGTAAAATTTAAAATTTAAATGGAAACTGCAGCATCAACAAACACGCTGGTTATTCGCAAAGACGAAGGTTCTAATGAGCAAATCAAACTTGATTATGCGGCTGTAAAAAGCGCGGCAATGACGCTTAGAGCTATCAATCACAAACTTCGCCAACAAATCGTAAAATTGTTGGAAGAAAACAGACGTATGAATGTGACTGACATCTATGTAAAATTGCGTTTAGAGCAATCTGTTGCGTCTCAACATCTTGCAATTTTACGTCGTGCTAACATCGTTATCACTGAGCGTGAAGGTAAGTTCATTCATTATGCATTGAACCACGCGCGTATCGCATCTGTGGCTAAATTCGTAACTGATTTAGTAAACGCTGAAGAAGCTTAATTTAAGACCAAAAAAATTCCCATAAAAAATCCCGATGCTCATCGGGATTTTTTTTATTCCTATTTTTCAGATTTAATTTTTTCCCAAGTTTCAAACAAGCTTTCTTGCTTTGG
>CAZNVQ010000162.1:0-2869 GCA_964576425.1 uncultured Flavipsychrobacter sp.
GAAATTCCTGCGCTTATGGTATAAGACGATACAATGATTCCAAATTGCTTTGGGCTAATATCGAAGATACGCATAAGCTGAGGGCCTAAGGGCATCATTATCATGAAATCCATGATGTTGGTAAAATTGAGAGCTGCCAGTGTTAGCAACAATACACGTTCGTTTTTCTGCAATATGTTTTTTGTTATTCCGTTAAATCGTTATTGTGTTATTGAAAATTCGTAATTCCTAATTGATAATTCTTAATTAAGCAAGCACTCCCCTCGCACTTTCCAAAGCTGCTGATAGGCCTTCCAATTTGTTACCACCAGCAGTTGCATAAAAGGGCTGTCCACCTCCACCACCTTGAATATGCTTGGCTAAATCTTTGATGATATTGCCGGCATGAAGTCCTTTTTCTTTCACTAAATTATCGCTGATGATCACACTTAACATAGGCTTGCCATTTAAATCACAACCCAACACACAAAACAAATTTTCTACTTCGTTTTTCAATTGGAAGGATAGGTTTTTCAATTGTTCGGCAGAGGAAATAGCAATGTTTTGTATAAGTTGATTGCTTGATCGTGTTGAAACGATTTTTGTTTTCAATTCATTTTTTAATTGAACTGTTTTTTCGTTTTCAAAAGCCTCCAATTTTTTCAAAAGTGAAGCTTTGTCTTCAATCAATTGCTCAACAGATTTAACAATGTCTTTTGTGTTTAAGGTCTTGCTTAAACTGTCTACCGATGATTGCCAGCTATCAACTAAGTTTTGAGCAGCATCTGCTGTGATGGCTTCAATCCTGCGCACACCAGCAGCCACAGCCGCTTCGCTGGTTATTTTAAATAAACCAATTTGGCCAGTAGCTTTCACATGGGTACCACCACAAAGTTCACGACTATACTTGTCATCAAAAGTGATAACACGCACCGAGTCGCCATATTTTTCACCAAACAACATCATAGCACCTAAAGTTTTGGCTTCTTCAATAGGCACACTTCTGCGCTCATCTAGGTTGATGTTTTCGCGTATTTTTTTGTTAACGATTTGCTCTACTTTGGCAATTTCTTCTTTGCTCATGGCCGCAAAATTTGAAAAATCGAATCGCAAGTATTCATCATTTACCAATGAACCTTTTTGCGCCACATGGGTGCCCAAAACCTGACGCAAAGCGGCATGCAGCAGGTGAGTGGCTGAGTGGTTGTTTTCAGTTAATTTACGTTTATCATCATCAATGCTTGCTGTAAAATTAGCTTCTATATTTTCAGGAAGTGCATTGGCAAAATGAATGATTAGGTTGTTTTCCTTTTTGGTATCAACAATGGCAATTTTTTCATTGGCATTGCTAATAAAACCTGTATCTCCAATCTGTCCGCCACCTTCAGGGTAGAAAGGCGTTTGGTTAAATACCAATTGGTAGCTTTCTTTTCCTTTGGCTTTTACCTTGCGGTATTTCACAATTTGAATATCTGCTTCGGGTTGGTCGTAGCCTAGAAATGCCTCACCCCGTTCCTCTCCAAAGGAGTGGGAGTTGGTCTCTATCCAATCGTCTGTGGTTAATTCGGTGGCTTTGCGAGAACGCGCTTTTTGTTTTTGTAATTCTTCTTCAAAACCAACCATATCAACAGACCAACCATTTTCTTTAGCTAGTAATTGAGTTAAATCTATTGGAAATCCAAAAGTGTCATATAGCTGAAAGGAAGTCTCTCCATTTAAAATTAAATCACTTTGTCCTTTAGAAATTTTATCACTTGCATGATCAATTGTAAAGGTAGCTTCTAACATTTCGATTCCTCTTTCTAAAGTCTTTAAAAAACTAACCTCTTCCTCTCTTATGACCTTGCTCACAAAATCTTTTTGTGCATGCAATTCAGGAAAAACATTTTTAAAGCTATCGGCAATCAATAATGCCAACTGACACATGAATGGTTCTTTAATACCCAAGAATTGATATTGGTAGCGGACTGCCCTGCGCAATATCCTGCGTATTACATAACCTGCACCATTGTTGCTGGGCAATTGTCCATCGGCAATGGCAAAGCTTATGGCACGAATATGATCGGCCATTACTCGCATGGCAATGTCTCGTCTCCGCTCGACATGACTTACACTTTCATCCTCAGATGCTGAGAAGATATATTTTATTCCCGAATGATTTTCAATAAATTTGATGGTAGGTACAAACACATCTGTATCGTAGTTGCTTGTTTTTCCTTCGATGGCACGCACCAATCGCTCAAAACCCATACCTGTGTCTACATGTTGCGCAGGTAGTTTTTCTAGGCTGCCATCCGCCTTACGGTTAAACTCCATAAACACATTGTTCCATATCTCAATCACTTGAGGGTGGTCGTTGTTTACCAAAGTTTTTCCATCCACCAGAGCTCGCTCTGCATCAGTCCTTAAGTCAATATGAATTTCAGAACAAGGTCCACATGGTCCGGTATCACCCATTTCCCAGAAATTGTCTTTTTTATTTCCATTCAAAATGCGCTCTTCTGCAATCCATAATTTCCAATTTTCAAAAGCTTCTTGGTCGAAAGCCAAACCTTCTTTTGCATCGCCCTCAAAAACGGTCACATACAATCTTTCTTTAGGTAGCTTGTATACATCCACCAAAAGCTCCCAAGCCCATTCGATGGCTTCTTTTTTAAAGTAATCGCCAAAGCTCCAATTGCCCAACATTTCGAACATGGTATGGTGGTAGGTATCTACACCCACTTCTTCCAAGTCATTATGTTTTCCGCTCACGCGAAGGCATTTTTGGGTATCTACCGCACGCTTGTATTTAGGTGTTTCGTTCCCCAAAAACCAATCTTTCAACTGATTCATACCCGCATTGGTAAACATCAATGTGGGGTCGTTTTTAACAACGATAGGGGCTGAA
>CAZNVQ010000163.1:0-2813 GCA_964576425.1 uncultured Flavipsychrobacter sp.
GGATATTTTGACTTTTCTGTAATGGTGGATCGTATCAAGGCTCAAAACACCTTTTTAACCAGAACAAAGAAAAACACTGTTTATCAGGTTGTTAGGTAATTAGCACTGCCTAATGAAAAACCACCATATAATAAAGGACGAACTCATTGAGCTAATCGGAATTAAAGCAATTGAAACAGGCATAAGCAGATCACCTTGCGCAGAACAGCAGTTTATGACCAGAACAACGACAAGGTTATTGTAATCATTGGTAATCAGCTTACTTGGGATGCGGCTACCATATCGGCTTTATACAAGAAACGCTGGTATATAGAATTGTTTTTCTTGGCTCTCCTCAAACAAAGCCAACAGGTAAAAACATTCATAGGAACTAGCGAGAATGCGGTTAAGTCATAGATTTATGTGGCGTTGATAATATATCTGCTTTTAGGCTGGTGAGAAAAAATACCTGGAGGGTAAAACAGGCTTTAAGTAACTTCTCTGAAAAAATTAGAATCTGCCTGACATACTACCTCACCATAGAGTATGTATGCAACCAAATACAACCAACTGTATGCAGGATAAGACCTAAACCGCCTGACAGGCAAAAAGATATTTTCTGGGAAATCTCAATGCTGTTTCACTAAAATCAGGCTTTTAAAGGGGTATTTTTCGATTTAAAAAAAGATTCGGATGTTTGTGAAGTGTAAACAATATATCATTTATCCTCTTTGAAAAATACTTAGAAACTGGCTAATAATAAAATACCCGCAATGATTTTGCGGTATTTTTTCATCGGTTTATTTCTTTAAAGCCCATTTCATCATATCTTTCCATGTAGCTTTTTTACCATACATCAAAATGCCCGTTCTATAAATTTTGGCGCTCAACCAAGTAACACCAATAAAACCAGCTAGAAGACAAAACATCGACAACCCAAGTTGCCACCAAGTGACTGTTCCAGGTAAACCAAATGGCAATCTTGCCATCATGATAATTGGAGAAGTGAATGGAATGATGCTACTCCAAACTGCCAAAGGTCCAGTCGGATTGCCAATTGCGCTAGACAATGAAATGATTGAAAAAACAATTGGAATCGTAATCGGGAACATCATGGATTGCGCATCTTGTGGGTCTTCGTTCACAGCACTACCAACGGCTGCAAATAGAGCTGCATAAAACAAATAACCAAAAATAAAATAAAATAAAAATGCACCAACTAATAAAGGGATATTGATTTGACTCAAAACTTCCGTCAAAGCACCTGTGATTTCAGCTGTTTTTGGCGCATTGGGCATTTCAGACAATTGTTGCATTTGACTCGACTCTATTTTACTTCCTAAAATAGAACTTCCAGCCATCATCAGCACACCCCAAATCAAAAATTGTGTCATACCAACTGCACCAATGCCAATTATTTTGCCCATCATCAATTGAAAAGGTTTAACTGACGACACCATCACCTCTGCTACTCTACTTACTTTTTCTTCCATGACACCACGCATCACCATAGCGCCATAAACAAACATTAAAATGTAAATCAAAAATCCAGAAGCATAACCAATTGCTGCGGAAATGCCCGCATTGGCTGCTTTATTTTCCGAATCACTACTTATCACTTCTTGCGCCAAGTCAATTTCATTGATTTTTATTGCAGCTAACTTTGCAGTATCAATGTTGGCTTGAATCATTCTTTCACGTTCCAAAACCTCGTTTAAGTCATCATCTACTTTCTCTTTAGAGAAAATGCCCAACGCCGTTTCCGATAAATATTTAACACCATTTGGTTGTGACAAATCAAAACTGGGTATAAATAAAAGTCCACTATATGGCTCAACTGTTACTTTATTTTGAAACGAATCGTAAATAGCATGCGGTACTATTTCATAAGTAATATTTTTACTATCTTTTAGTTTATTTTCAAAGAAATGGCTCTCATCATATACAGCAATTTTCAATTCTTCACTGTTGTTGGTGGAAAAATATGCCGAAACGCCAATTAATCCCACAAAAAGCAAAGGCATCAATAAAGTAGAATAAATAAATGTTTTATTTCTAATGCGTGTTAAATATTCTCTTTTGATGATTAATATAATCTTATTCATCTATTTGAAGTTTTATGAAATATTATAAAATAAGTTTAAGCCTCAGTTTCAAATTGTCGGGTTGAGGGGGTTGATTCCACCAATCGGATAAAAATATCATTCAATGTTGGCAACATTTCTTTGAAAGATAAAATTTGAATTTGGCGATCAATTAGGGTTTTCAATACTTCATTCGATTGGCAACCTTGCTTGAGCTGAAAAGTCAATTGATTGTTATGCCAAGTCATTTGTTCAATCGATGGATGATTGTCCATAAAACTCAAATCGCCATTAGCCAAAACCTCAAGTCTATATATATTTTCCTTATATTCTTGTTGGATTTCTTGTACCGTTCCGTCTAGCAGTTTTTTTCCCTTATTTACCAAAATAATATGATCACAAATTTCTTCAACTTGTTCCATTCTGTGAGTAGAAAAAATAATGGTGGCTCCATTTTTAGCCAAATTGAAAATTTCTTCTTTAATCACGTTGGCATTTACTGGATCCAGTCCACTGAAAGGCTCGTCCAAAATAATTAGCCTGGGTTGGTGTAAAACTGTAATAATGAATTGTAACTTTTGATGCATTCCTTTACTAAGATCTTCCACATTTTTGTTCCACCAAGTTTGCATTTCCAATTTTTGAAACCAATGTTTCACTTGCTTCATGGCTTCTGATTGACTCAATCCTTTTAGTTGAGCAAAATACATAGCTTGTTCACCCACTTTCATTTTCTTATATAAACCTTTT
>CAZNVQ010000164.1:0-2597 GCA_964576425.1 uncultured Flavipsychrobacter sp.
GAAACCATCCACCACACCAACAGTGGAGAAACGCGACATGAAAGGATTGAAAATTGCCTACTACAATAGCGATACATTAAAAGAGAAATTTATTTTTTTCAAAGAACAAGATTCATTAATGACGGCTAAACAAAAAGCTTTTGAATCTGACCTTCAACGCAAACAACAAGAATTTGAGGCATTTATCACCAAAAATGAAGGGATGATGAAACAAGGATTGTTATCGGAAAATGAGCAGGTTGCTTTATCTCAAAAGGCACAAGCTATGCAAAAACAAATTATGGATTTTCAGCAAAATCAAGGACAAGCATTAGAGAAAGAGGCTATTGATAAAATGACCGTGATTGGAAATAAAGTGGAGAAATTTGCTAAAGAATTTTCTCAAAAAAACAAAATTGATGTGCTACTTATACACGGAAAAGGAGGACAAATTGGCTATATTGACACAAGTATGGATGTTACCAAAGAATTTGTGAACTACCTTAATGAAAAACAAGCTGAAATCGCTAAAGAATTGAAGTAAGATGTTGATCGCTCAGCAAAAACAACAAGAAAATATTGCCGAGTACATTATTTATATGTACCAAATGGAAGATATTGTTCGTGCCTTTCAGTTTGATTTAGATAAAATTAGTGAGTTTATTATTCGGCCGGTAGTTAAAACTGATCAAGAGCTTGCAGCTAACAAAAAGTGGTTTGAAGACCTTATCCGTCAAATTAAAGCTCAACGGTTGGAGCAACAAGGGCACTTGGCAGACATTCAAGATGTTGTCATTGAATTATCGTATTTACATAACACGTTATTGACAGTTTACAACGACGAAAAGTATAAAACGCTAAATGAACAGGGTGCTTCAACCATTGAGGAATTCAAGGCCAAATCCAATTTAAAGGAAAAAAACAATATTGAAATCCTATTACACGCGATGTACATGAAGTTACACATGCGGCTAAAAAAACAGGAAATCAGTTCTGAAACAGAAGAAGCGTTTGATACCATGCGTATTCAATTGGCTTATTTGGTAAAAGCCTATCATCAAATGAAAAATGGAACCCTGAGTTATCTGCAGAATTAAGAATAACTTCACCAATGCCCCAACTCAAATATAAAACATCAAAACAACTTTTGAATAGTTTGAAGTGGGAGCTTGCAAAAAAAGTGTATCAGCCTCTTAATTCTAAGTTGGACTGTAGATTGATCTCCCAACTAATCTTGCATCAAACCGGTAAAAATGTTTCTGAAAGTACTTTGTACCGGTTGTTTTTGTGGTCAGAAAACCAACATAAACCATACATTCATACCTTAGAGATTATTGCTGAATTTTTGAACTATAATAGCTGGTTTGAGTTAGAAAAAAGATTATTCGAACTAATTCAATTTCAATATATTTTTGGCTCTGTTCCCAATGAGAATAAGTACAAAAGCTTAATAAGTTTCAATTTGAATCTTGGATCGTTAAAGCCGCTTTATCTTTTTTTGGAACAATTCTCAGATGATTTATCATTAGACAAAAAAGCAATCTTAGGAGAAGAACTTTTCCTTGCCTTAAGAAACAATACGAATAACTTAGAATTTTTCAAACAATTTCATTCACTGCCGGTCGTTAGAGAGGGTTTTTATGAAATTTTTGCCGATCCCGATTTTACCATAAATCAATATGAAATAGGATTAAATTTTTATTTAGAACACTCAAAACCTCATGGATCATTAAAATCATTACAAGATTATATTTTTGCAAATTCATTGTTATTGAGGCACTATTTTTTAAATGGAAATAAAGATAAGGTTTTGCAGATTGGTAAGCTCCTATATTTGGATTTACAATTAGATGAAAACAACTTAAATGAGCTTCATATTTTCCCAAAATCACGCTACCTCTCGTATAAATTATTTTTTCATTTTGTTCAAAATGGATTCAATCAGCAATATTGGGATTGGTTATTCAATTACACTATAAATGCTGCATCAAAACAATCTGAAATAGATAAAAGAATTGTATTTCACACGCTTTTGGATGTATTACAGATTCAACCTTTGCTTCAGGAGAAAACGTATAATGATTTAAAAACTATTTTTCCTGAGATTTTTGTATTTCAACCTTCATACATCAACAAACTTTCTATCGAAGATAAAATTGGTTTTCTCGATGCCAATGGATCGCGATTTATCACAAAAAATAAAGCTCGAGTAACCAATTAAAAACGTTATCTTATTAAAGTTATATGTCCTTGAAATACTTCTGACCCCCCACCAAAATAATTTGCGGTTAACTTGTAAAAATAAACACCATCTTTTGCTTCGATATCATCAGATGTTTTTCCATTCCAGCCTCCATTTATATCTGAAAACTGGTAAATTTCATTGCCCCATCGATTTAAAATCACACATTCTATAGACTCAACACAAACTGCCGTAACTTTCCAAATATCATTGGTTTGATCATCATTGGCAGTCAACACATTCGGAATGATAATGGAGGATTCGCCAGCTGTCATTACTAAATTTTCCATTTGATTATAGGTACAACCATTTGCATCCATAACAGTCAAATCGTAGACGCCAACGCCTAAATCTAACAGTGGTTCTTGATTTTGTA
>CAZNVQ010000165.1:0-2559 GCA_964576425.1 uncultured Flavipsychrobacter sp.
ATAAAATCTATCGCTATGTCTATTCATGAACTTGAAAAAATATTTCAGAATAAAATTGACAAGGAAATTAAAATAGAGCCAAAAGATTGGATGCCGGAAGCTTATCGCAAAACAAACATTCGTCAAATAAGTCAACATGCGCACAGTGAAATTGTGGGAATGTTACCCGAAGGCAATTGGATAAGCCGCGCCCCTTCATTAAAAAGAAAAGCGATTTTAATTGCCAAAGTACAAGATGAGGCAGGCCATGGCTTGTATTTATATTCAGCAGCAGAAACGCTGGGGTCAAGTCGCGAACAAATGATTGATGATTTGCACAGCGGCAAAGCAAAATACTCTTCCATTTTTAATTACCCAACTTTAACTTGGGCAGATATGGGTGCAGTAGGATGGTTGGTGGATGGAGCGGCTATATTAAACCAGGTAATGCTTTGCAGAACATCTTACGGGCCTTATGCAAGATCAATGGTGCGTATTTGCAAAGAAGAAAGCTTTCATCAACGCCAAGGTTTTGAATCTCTGTTGGTGTTAAGTAAAGGAACCAAAGAACAACGTGATATGTGTCAGGATGCCATCAATCGTTGGTGGTGGCCCAGTTTGATGATGTTTGGTCCAAAAGACAGCGAAAGTTCGAACAGCGATCAAAGCATTAAATGGAAAATAAAAAGAAAAACAAACGACGAGCTTCGT
The DNA here is from genome assembly GCA_964576425.1 of uncultured Flavipsychrobacter sp. Taxonomy (GTDB): domain Bacteria; phylum Bacteroidota; class Bacteroidia; order Chitinophagales; family Chitinophagaceae; genus JAFIGV01. The sequence goes on from CAZNVQ010000165.1 coordinate 691, forward strand.
CAGCAATTCGTTGATATGATTGCCGAGCAAGTAAAATTATTGGGCATGACCCTACCCGACCCACACTTGAAATGGAACGAATCAAGAAAACATTATGATTTTGGAGAAATCAATTGGGATGAATTCTGGAATGTGGTAAAAGGAAATGGCCCTTGCAATAAACAACGGTTGGAAGCAAGAGTAAAAGCCCACGAAGAAGGCACATGGGTAAGAGAAGCTGCGCTGGCTTATGCTGTAAAGAAACAATCAAGAACCAAGGCAAAAGTCGCTTAATCAAATTAATTTTAAAATTGAATTTACATGAATATTCAAATCAGAAAATTTTACTACGGAGATATTCCTGAAGAAACAGGCGGCAACTCAAGCTCAAGCAATGCAACCAATGAAACCGGTTGGCCTTTATGGGAAGTATTCATCCGCAGCAAACAAGGCCTTGATCATAAACATGCAGGTAGTTTACATGCTGCAGATGCACAAATGGCCATTGAGAATGCAAGAGATGTTTACACAAGAAGACAAGAAGGGGTTAGTATTTGGGTGGTGGAAAGTAAACACATCCATGCAACCAATCCAGATGAAGCCGAAATGTTTTATGAACCAGCTTCGGATAAGGTATACAGACACCCTACTTTTTATGACTTACCCGATGAAGTAAAACACATGTAACATCCGGTTCTTTAGTAAATAAATCTTCTTGAAATCATTCAGCATACAATGAGCCAAAGTATCAACCAAACACTACAACTTGCAGACACTTGTCTGATTCTCGGACAAAGAAACAGCGAATGGTGCGCACATGGTCCAATATTGGAACAGGACATTGCCATTACCAATATTACATTGGATCTGATAGGACAGGCAAGAAATTTTTACCAATATGCAGCAACATTGATTTCCAAAAATGAAAATAAAAATATTACCGAAGACACTTTAGCTTATTTAAGAACTGAAAGAGAATTTAAAAACTTCTTGATATGCGAATTACCTAATGGTGATTGGGCTAACACAGTGCTTCGCCAGTTTTTTTTTAGCTGTTTTCAGCTGCTTTTATTTGAAGAAATAGAAAAGAATTCTGATACACAACTTGCTGCAATAGCAACAAAATCGATCAAAGAAATAAAATATCACATTAAATGGAGCAGCGAATGGGTAATAAGACTTGGAGACGGAACGGAAGAAAGCAATAATAGAATCAACAATGCTGTTCAACAACTTTGGCCATATACAGGAGAGTTCTTCATGCCTGCCGACTATGAAATCATTTCTGTTTCTTCTCTGAAAGAAAAATGGCTTCAATCAATTAAAGATGTTTTTGATGAAGCAACATTGACGATACCACAAAACATTTTTATGCAAAGTGGCGGAAAAGATGGGGTACATACAGAACATTTGGGCTATGTATTGTCTGAACTTCAATATTTACAAAGGGTCTATCCCGGTGCTGAATGGTAAAATACATTTCATTGAATCAAATAGAAAAAATATACTCATTACTGGAACAAGTTTCAGATCCGGAAATACCAGTGTTGTCTGTACTTGATTTAGGTATGGTGAGAGATGTGATTTGTAAGGAAGAAGAAGTTGAAGTAATTATAACACCTACTTATTCCGGTTGTCCTGCCACTGATGCTATTGCTTTTGACATAAAATTAAAATTGTTGGAAAACGGATATTCAAAAGTAAAAGTAACCTACACATTAACACCAGCTTGGACTACAGACTGGATGACGCAAAAAGGAAAGAGTAAACTCAAAGAATATGGAATAGCCCCACCAAAAAATAAAACAGCCAATCAAAACAATTCACGTATTCACAAAATGTTGTTTGAAGAAGAGGATTCAATCGAGTGCCCAAGATGTCAATCAAAAA
>CAZNVQ010000166.1:0-2509 GCA_964576425.1 uncultured Flavipsychrobacter sp.
AAATACTTAAATTTGAGAAAAATAAATTATGGTAAATCTTTTATTACAGTATGAAGAGCCTACTGATTCACAACTACATGAATTAACGAAAGAAGTGGCAGAAGAAGCTAAAATAAAAGCAGAAAAAGCTCAACTATCATGAGTCTGTTGCAGAGGCTTGAGCGTAAGGGACTCAGGATTTATAATAGAAAAGAGACTTGGTCTCGTTTGTTCTTTAAAAAATAATCGGTCAAAAGACTACAAGGCGTTTTGTGAACAGTTTTGCAGAGCGGTGCATTCGCGATGTTTAATTTGGCTGCAAAACGCCATACACCAAAGGGCAACTGTCAAACCAACATATCATCAAGCTACTTTACTGAAAAAGCCCCAATTGACTTCAAAACTCAATTAGGGCTTTTTAAATTTAGGAAACTTTGAGCGATTCTAACTTCTTATTTTTTAACACTCAACATGGCTTGTGTTCCAAAGTTGGTGTATAAACCCGTCATAATTTGCTCAAGATGTTCATTGTATTTCTGAATGTGGTCAGCCATTCCTATAAAATCAACCGTGGTTCTGAATGATTTCTCTCCTTTGGGTTTTTCAATAAGTTCAAGAAAGACATCTGCCACTTTTTGAGGATCTTGCTGTGGATTAATTTTCAAAATTGTGAAGCACTGCTTCTGGAACTTTTGCAAAGTCTCCGTAACTCGATTCTCTGCTCTTGTCACTCGGTCTTAACAAATTGTCAGAAAATGCAGTAGGGAAACCTCCTGGTTCAACAATACAATTCTCAATTCCAAAGCCTGAAAGTTCTACTCTATAATTTTCTGCCATCGCCTCAAGTGCCCATTTTGAAGCTTGATAAACACCATAAAATGGCAATGCAATTCTACCAAGTAAGCTTGATGTATAAATGATTAATCCATCTTGTTTTTTACGAAAATAAGGAATAACAGCTCGATTCATTCGTTGAACACCAAAAACATTTATTTCAAATACTTTCTGATAGTCAGCGATGGTAAAAAACTCCTGCATACCAAGAACGCCAACACCTGCGTTATTAATTAACACATCTAAGCCTTGAAATTCTGCAACAACCTCATTAACACCACTTAATACACTCTCGTCGTTTGTTACATCAATTTCAAAAACAATTGCTCCTGCACTTTTTAGTTCATCAGCAATCATTTTGTTTCTTCCATTTACTTCACGCATTGATGCTGCAACCTGATGCCCGTTTTTTAATAATGTCAATACGGTTAATTTTCCAAATCCACCGCTTGCTCCTGTAATCAAAATTTTCTTTTTCATTATTTATATTTTTGCATGATTTCGTAAATATTAGGGAAACTTTTCATGGCTGTATAAGCCACCACAATAAGCATTATACTAATTGCTATTGTACCATATGACTTGAGAAATGGAAATATCATAGCACAATAAATGAGCATAAACACTGCCACAACGATATTGATAACACCTCCACATTGAATTTTGTTAAGCATCATAAAATAACTTACCAATACGATTGCTCCCGAAAGCATTAATACATGACCATCCATCAAAAGGCGTAGAAGTTCTCTATCATAATTACCCTTATGGCATTTAAAAACAAATATGTCGTGCAGTACGCCATTGCCAAAATACCAAATGGAAGCAATTAATACCCAATGAACTGATAGAATGGTTTTCATATTAGCTTATTATTTTAATATTGAATGCTCCGTTATTAGTCGCACCATAGATACTCAACCAAAGTGGTAAATACATTTCCGTTCCCCTAGCTTTGGTAATGTCTCCAAGGTCAAGAATATTATTTTCGGCCCATCCAAACAATTTCAAAATCTTCTTTACTTCTTCTTTTGCACCTGCATCGTTGCCACTTACAAAAGTACTGTGGTCGCCGCCATTTATCATGGAAGGATTTACCATTAAACCGCACCACATAGTGTTAAGTGCTTTAACCACTTTGCTTTGTGGAAACGTATTTTGAATTTCTTCTCCCAATGAACTAGTATTACAAATCGCCAATGAAGGTGGCATTCCTTTGGAGAAGTCAAGTGAATTAGCAAGGTCTACAATTATTTTTCCTTTTAGGTTATTTTCACCTGCTAATTTCAATGCTTCAATTGAAGCAACCCCTGCTGTACAATTAAAAATGATCTCACCAAATGCCGCGGCATCGGCAAATGTTCCAGCACTTGCTTTGTTATTTTGCTTATCAACAAATGCCTTTGCTTTTTCGTTGTCCATTGTTCTTGAACCCATCATTACGGTGTGTCCCACTTCTATTAATTTTGAACCAATTGTATGTCCAACATTTCCTGTTCCTAATACTGCTATTTTCATTTTAATTTCGTTTTAAATTGTTTATAATTTACAATACAAAGATGAGCAGATTCATTCTAATAAAAATGGTCTATAACTTGGTTGGAATGGTAGATTATTATTATGTCGTCAATTTCCTGTATTCAAGAGGTGTTTGGTCGGTGTGCTTTTTGAAAAATTTACCAAAATTGGCAGGGTC